>CAYGQN010000460.1:0-3254 GCA_964351795.1 uncultured Gammaproteobacteria bacterium | reverse complement strand
CCGGGCGCGGCGTGCGGGTGGTGGCCAGCGATATCAGCCTGGCGGAGCTGCGCCTCGGCGAGGCCGGAGACGGCCTGCTGTACGTCACGCAGCGGGCGGAGCGTTGCGCCCTGCCCGATGCCAGCGTGCGCCTGGTGCTGGTCGCCCAGGCCCTGCACTGGTTCGACCTGCCGAGGTTCTTCGCCGAAGTGGATCGCGTGCTTGTGCCCGGCGGCCTGCTGGCCGTGGCCAGCTACGGCGTCCAGCACATCGACGATGGCCACATCGACGCCATCATCCAGGACTTCTACAACAACGTGATCGGGCCCTGGTGGCCACCGCAGCGGCGCGTGGTGGAGGCCGGCTACGCGGGCATTGAACTGCCGTGGCAACCGCTGGCCTGCCCGGGGTTCGACATGCACGTGCGCTGGAACCTGGAGCAGGTGCTGGGCTATTTCAGCTCCTGGTCCGCGGTGCGGCGTTACCGCGAGGGTACTGGCCAGGATCCGCTGCCGGCGCTGGCACAACGCCTGCGCCCGCTGTGGGGCCGGCCCGGTGCCAGCGTCAGCGTGTCATGGCCGCTGGTACTGCGGGCGAGCCGCAAGCCCGCTGACAGGTACGAAGTCGCCGACTGACGCCGTCGCCGTCGCAGTCGCTTCACCCGGCGCGCGGCACCGGCGCACGCGCCTCAGCGCAGCAGCGCCTCCAGGGCGAAGACCTCATCGTCGTGGGCATCCATTGCCCGCAGGGCCTCGGCCAGCCGCAGTACGTACTCGATGTTCGAGCCGCTCGGCCCGTGGGCACGCCGTACCTGCGCGGCCATCGCCGCCAGCGACGCCGGGCCCAGGAAGTGCACATTGTGCTCGGTGGCGACGTAGGTCACGGCGGTCACGCTTGCGCCGTTGGCCAGTAGCACCGGCAGTTCGTGACGCTCGTAACCATTTTTCTCCCGATGGTCCAGCCGGGCACCGATATCCGGGCGATTGGCCTCGGGCACGCGGAAGATCACACCGTGCGTCAGCGCCCCCGGCTCAGGCACCAGGGTCACCACCCGGCCGGGCGCGCCGGGAACACCGCGGTGATCCGTGGAGCCCTGCCAGAAACGCCGCCGCCAGCCGTGCAGTACCGCCGGGGTGCGATGTTCGTAATCGAAGGCGGGCCGCCAGATGAGCGAACCGTAACCGAACAGCCAGTCCATGCCGGCCTCAGCGCTCGCCGGGTGTCAGCGCGGGCCGCAACGGCCGCCGCCGCACGCAAGGCGCCACGCGTCGCCGGCCGGCCGCGTCGCCTGTACGCGCAGCCTGGGCAGCAGCGCTGATGGATGACCGCCCGCCCACTCAGGGGATCGCCAGCACCACGCGCCCGAACAGGGCCCTGGCCTCCAGCAGCCGGTGCGCCTCCCCCGCCTCGGCCAGCGGCAGCGTGCGTGCGAGCACCGGCCGCAGCCGGCCAGCGGCCATCAGGCGCAGCACGTGCTCGCCGGTGGCACGCGTCGAGCGGCCGCAGCCATGCACGGACACATGCTTGCGAAACAGCTGGATCATGTCGATGTCCACCACCTCGCCGGCGTGCGCGCCGACACTGACCACCCGCCCGCCGGCCGCAACAGCGGCGATGCTCTGCTTCAGCACCTCCCCGCCGACCATGTCCAGGACGAGGTCCACGCCGCGCCCGTCAGTCAGCCCGAGCACCGTCGCGGTGATATCGGCCTCACGGTAGTTGATGCCCGCATCGGCGCCCAGGGCCGCGGCCCGGGCGAGCTTGTCGGCGCTGCCCGCGGTGGTGATGACCCTTGCGCCGGCGAGGGCGGCCACCTGGATGCCGGCACTGCTGACGCCACTGCCACCGGCATTCACCAGCACCGTCTGCCCGGCGGTGATGGCACCCGCCTCCACCAGGGCCTCCCAGGCGGTGGCGAAGGGGACGAAGCCCGCCGCGGCGGCGACATCGTCCACGCCGGCCGGGATACGCATCAGGTGATGCGCGCCCACACACACGTATTGCGCATAGGTGCCCGGGCAGGTTGCACCCAGAATGCCGAAATCCTCGCAGATGTTCTCGTGACCGGCCAGGCACTGACGGCAATGACCGCAGGCCAGCACGAAATGCGGCATCACCCGGTCCCCGGCCGCGAAGCCGGTGACGCCGGCACCCAGCGCGGCAATCTCCCCCGCGCCGTCCACGCCGGGGATATGCGGCAGCGGCACGCTCATGCCCGACACCCCGGCACGGATGTCGATGTCGACGTGATTGACCCCGGCACTGCGCAGGCGCAGCAGCACCTGGCCCGGGCCCGGCACCGGCCGCGCCACCTCGGCCAGGCGCAGGACGTCGGCATCACCATGCCTATCCAGAACCACCGCCTGCATGGTCACGGCCTTACTCCTGCAGCTCGAACTGGCGCCGCTCGCGGGCGCCGATGAGCCCGGTGGTGTCGTTGCGATAGGCATTCATGTGGGGGCTTTCATCGTGCGCCTGCAGCGCCGCCTTGTTCCGGTACACCTCGTAGAGGTTGAGCCTGCCGTCCTGGCCGGTTTCCACCAGCACGTCGAAGCGCTCGCAACCGGCCTCCTCGGCCAGGCAGGTCCGGGCATGGCGAACGGCACGCTCGCGCAGTTCGGCCGCCTTGCCGGGCCTTGGTGTCAGCGTCACCCACAGGGCGATTCGGCTCATCGGTAGCTCCGGGGCAGGAAATGCAGAACCCGATTGTAACCGAGGCACCCCGCAAGCGCGTTGAACACAGGTGCCACACTCCGGTACCGTTCGCTGCCATGACAATCCAGCACGTGGTGCAGGCCGAAGCCCTCGGCAAATCCTATCTCGAGGCCGGCCGGCAGCACGCGGTCCTGGCAGCCGTCGACCTGCAGATCGCCACCGGCGAGTTCGTGGTCGTGATCGGCCGCAGCGGCTCGGGCAAGTCCACACTGCTCAACCTGGTCGGGGCCATGGACCGCCCTGACAGCGGCCGCCTGAGCGTGGCGGGCATGCGCATCGATACCCTCGACGAGGACGCGCGGACGATGTTCCGGCGCCGGCACATCGGCTTCGTCTTCCAGGCCTACAACCTCATCCCCACCCTGACGGTGCGCGAAAACCTGCGCCTGCCGCTGGCACTGAATGCCGTGCCTGACGGGCACCAGGATGCCCGCGTGATGGACTACCTGGCGCGCCTCGGCCTGGCCGATCGCGCCGACAGTTTCCCCGACGCGCTGTCGGGCGGCGAACAGCAGCGCGTTGCCGTCGCCCGGGCGCTGGTGCACGAACCCGAGCTGATC
>CAYGQN010000459.1:0-3265 GCA_964351795.1 uncultured Gammaproteobacteria bacterium | reverse complement strand
CGATCCGGACCGGGCAGCCGCCGCGGCCGGGATGTTAATCTGGGCGCCATGATCCCTTGCTCACCCGCCCCCCGGGCCGACAGGCCGCCGCCATGAACAGCATCGAAAAAGACGTCATCCATCGTTTCATCTTCGAGGACTGCGGTGTTCGCGGTGAACTCGTCCGCCTGGACGCCACCTGGCGTGCCGTGCGCGAGTGCCATGACTATCCGCCCCCGGTGCAGCGGCATCTCGGCGAGGCCCTGGCCGGCGTGCTGCTGCTGGCCGAGACCATCAAGCTGCGGGGCACGCTGATCATGCAGGCGCAGGGCGACGGACCATTGCGCACGCTGGTGGCCCAGGCCACCGGTGATCGCAGCGTTCGCGGCCTGGCCCGCTGGGAAGGCCAGGTAAGCCAGGAGTCCCTGGAGAAGGCCATGGGCAACGGGCGCCTGGTGATGACCATCCAGCGCGAGCAGGGCGAGCCCTATCAGGGCGTGGTGCCGCTGGAGGGTGACAGCCTGGCCGAGGTGCTGGGGTTCTATTTCCGCCAGTCCGAGCAGCTGCCCACCGGGCTGTGGTTGTCGGCCGGCCCGGGGGGCGCCGCCGGTCTGCTGCTGCAGCAACTGCCCTCACAGGGTACCGAGGCGCCGGACTGGGAACGACTGTGCACGCTGGCCGCCACCATCAGCGACAGCGAACTGCTGGACCTGCCGGCCGAGCAACTGCTGTACCGGCTGTTCCACGAGGAGGCCCTGCGGCTGTTCGAGGCCGAGCCGGTGACGTTCCGCTGCCGCTGTTCGCGCGGGCGCATCGAGCAGACCCTCATTGCGCTTGGCCCGGCGCAGTTGCACGAGTATGCCGAGGAGGACGGCAGCATCGAGGTGACCTGCGAGTTCTGCAACCGCCGCTATGACTTTGACATCGTTGATATTGAGGCGCTGTTCGCCGCGGGTGAGGGCACCCATCCCCACGACACGCCCCAGTGACGGCACAGCCGTGAAGACCGCGAACGAGATCGCAGTCAACAATCGTTGCAGACGCAATGATTTACAATGCAGTCCATCCGGCGCCGCCGCGCGCGGTCGAATGCGCCGGAACCATAACAACATGCAACGCAGGAACGCGCTGGAATGACCGAAGAAGAACCGGACCTGCTCACCGGGGTGGAGCAGGCCAGGACCATCGCCCTGATCGCCTTTCCGGGCATGACGCCGCTCGATCTCGTCGGCCCGCTGCAGGTGCTGAGCCAGCTAGGTGCGCCCTACGAGGTCGTCGTGGTGGCGGCCAGCACCGAGCCCATGGCCACGGACACGGCCCTGAATCTGCAGGCGAGCCACACCTTCGAGCAGGTGCGGAGGCCGTACGCGGTGTTCGTGCCCGGCGGCACCCTCGGCGCCGTTCGCGCCATGGCCGATCCGCAGCTGCAGGACTACCTGCATGCAGTCTGCCCCGGCGCCAGCCTCGTGGGGTCGGTCTGCACGGGCTCGCTGATTCTCGCGGCGGCGGGCCTGCTGGAGGGCAAGCGTGCAACCACGCACTGGTCGTGCATGGAATGGTTGCGCAAGCTCGGTGCGCACCCGGTGCAGGAGCGCTGGGTGGAGGATGGCAAGTACACCTGTGCCGCCGGGGTCTCGGCGGGCATCGACTGGGCCATCGCCCTGGTGGCGAAGCTGCGCGGGGACGAGGCCGCCCGCGCCGCCCAGATCATGATCGAGTACGACCCGGACCCGCCGCTCGGCTGGATAGACTGGGACGACAGCGCCGAGTTCGAGCGCCTGCAGCCCTGGATCGACCAGGCTATGGCCGGGGCCGGCGAGGCCCTGGCAGCGCGCCCCGACCTGAAGGCCAAGCTCGGCCTGTAGCCGCGGCGCCCCCGGTCAGGAACCCCACAGCTCGTCCAGGCGCTGGTCCCGGCCGCAGCCATAGCGGTAGAACTTGTAGCGCAGGGGGTTCTTCTCGTAGTAGTCCTGGTGATAGTCCTCGGCCGGGTAGAAGGTCGTGGCCTCGGTGATCTCGGTGACTACAGGCGCGGCGAACGGCTTGCTGGTCTCGAGCGCCGCCCTGGAGGCAAGCGCTGCATCGCGCTGCGTCTTGTCGTGCCAGAAGATGCCGCTGCGGTACTGGCTGCCGATATCACAGAACTGCCGGTCGGGCGTGGTCGGGTCGATGTTGCGCCAGAACACCTCCAGCAGTTGCTCGTAGCTCACCTTGCGGGGGTCATAGCGAACCTGCACCGCCTCGGTGTGGCCGGTGTCGCCGGCCGACACCTCCTGGTAGGTCGGGTCGGCGCTGTGGCCACCGATGTAACCCGAGGTCGTGCTGATCACCCCCTCGAGCTTGTCGTAGGGCGGCTCCATGCACCAGAAGCAGCCGCCGGCAAAGGTGGCCACCGCCGTGTCCGCGGCCCGGGCAGGCTGGCCCGGCATGGCCACGGCGAGCAGCAGGCACAGGCCGAGCAGGCTCGGCAGGGCAGGGTATCGGGACGGGCGGCGGGTGTGCATGGGGGAAATCCTCGTGGTGCGGTTCAACAGTGTCCATCAGACCACGAAACGGGGCGACAAGTTGCATACCGGCGGCTGCGAACCGACGCACGGCCACTGGCGATGGCGGCGGGCATAATGGTCTCACGGCATCTACAATACGCGCCCGGCCGGCAAAAGGAGGCGGCGTGAACACACACACACGAGACCTGCTGCGCGAGCTCGAGCACAGCCTGTCGCACTGGCGGGCCCAGGCAACGCTGGCGTTTCCCGAGTCCGATCGCGGCCGCAGCGATGTCATCGAGCAGCAGATCCTGTTCGAGAACTGGCTGAAGCGCCCGCACTGGAACCTGCGCCGGGAAGCGGTTGCCCTGCTGTACGGCATTGACCCGGAACGCTGGCCCGATGCCCTCGCCGAGCCCGCGGTCGCCGCCGCCGAGGCGCGGCTGTGGGAATGGATGAATGCCGGTGACGGCGATGCCCGGCCCCGGCTGGACAACCCCGCCGTGGAAGCCGAGCAGTGGCAGGTGGCGCCGGCCGCCGCGGCGAACTGGTGGCGGGCAGCCGGCATGGCCGTACCGGAGGCCATGGACATGCTGCTGCAGTTCATCCTCAAGGCGGTCGCGCCGGCGCCGGCAACACCCACCGCCGAGGCCGGGGCCGCGGACGGACAGAGCAACGAGCGGATCCTCGGCGCGGCGCTGAACGTACTCAGCAAGTGGCCGGATCGCTGCCGGGACGAATTCGGCTTCGCCGATGCCGGGCGCGTCCTGGCGCTGGTGCGCCAGCACGCCGTGCTGTGG
>CAYGQN010000458.1:0-3280 GCA_964351795.1 uncultured Gammaproteobacteria bacterium | reverse complement strand
CGCTCCTACGGGGGGTGGACCGGGCGTCGTGGGATTCGCGGCTGGCGCCCGCTCAGTCCTCGCGGGCAAGCGGCGCGGTTGCGGTCGCCGCCGGCAGGGCCTCGAAGGCAATCACGTCGAAGTCACCGTTGCCGGCGCGGATCTGCTTGGCCTGCGTGTACTGCGGTGAATGCCAGAAGGCGCGCGCGGCGGCCAGGCTCGGCCATCGCGAGACGACGATGCTCTCGTAGGGATATTCCCCCTCCAGCACCTCGAAGCCGCGGGTGACGGCCAGGTACTCGCCGCCGTACTGCGCGTAGATGGGTGGCAGCGCGCGGGCGTACTCACGCAGCGCATCGCGATCATAGTTGCGCCCCATCACCACCAGCAGCGCCGGCTTTGCCGCCGTCGCCGCTTCGCCGTCGGCCCGGGCGGACGGCAGCCCCTGCAGCAGCACACCGCAGCCGAGGCCGGCGGCGAAGGCCAGTGCAATGAATCCGTGGCCTCGCGTCATCGCGCCGCCCCTCCCTCAGGTGCCAGTGGCCTGCGAGGGCTGCGCGATGCATCCGGCAAACTCCTCCAGCGCCACGGCGAAGCGGTCCACCAGGAAGTCGATTTCCGCGGCCGTGATCACCAGTGGTGGCGTCAGCATGATGGTCGAGCCGATGGGCCGCGTGATGATGCCGTTGGCCAGCCCGCGATCCCGGAACAGCTCGCATTCCTCCAGGTCCGGATCGAACATCACCAGCGGGTCGCGGCTGCGGACCAGTTCCACCGCGCCGATGAGCCCGCAGGTTCGCACCTCGGCCACCATGGGATGGCCGGCAAGGCTTTGCAGGCGCTCGGCGAAGTACGGTGCCGTGTCGCGGCCGACGCGCTCGACGATGGCTTCCTCCTCGAGAATGCGCAGGTTCTCCAGCGCCACGGCACTGGATACCGGGTGACCGGAATAGGTGAAGCCATGGTAGAACTCGCCGCCCTTGTCGATGAGGGTATCGGCCAGGCGATCGCCCACCATCACGGCCGACAGGGCGATGTAGCCTGAGGTGATCCCCTTGGCGAGGATCAGCAGGTCCGGCTTGATGTCGAAGGTCTCGCAGGCGAACCACTTGCCGGTGCGGCCGAAGCCGCAGATGACCTCGTCGATGACCAGCAACACGTCGTACTTCCGGCAGATCCGCTGCACCTCGGCGAAGTAGTTGGCGGGCGGAATCTTGCCGCCGCCGGCGCCTTGCACCGGCTCGGCGAAGAAGGCGGCCACGTTGTCCGGGCCCACCTCCAGGATCTTCTCCTCCAGCCAGCCGGCGGCGAGGCGGCCGAAATCCTCGGCCGACATGTCGCGGCCAAGGCCGAACTGGTAGGGCGGCGGGATATGCACGATGTCCGGCGCCTCGGCGCCCTGCGCATGCATGGGCGCCATGCCCGACAGCGCGCCGGAGGCCACCGTGCTGCCGTGGTAGGCCCACTCGCGGGCGATGACCACCCGGCGTTCCGGCCGGCCTTCCAGCTTCCGGTAGTTGCGCACCATGCGCAGCGCCGTGTCGTTCGCCTCCGAGCCGGAGTTGGCATAGAACACGTGGTTGAGCCCGTCCGGCGTCAGCGAGACCAGCTTTTCCGAGAGCCGTATAGCCGGGATGTTGGAGGACTTGAAGAAGCTGTTGAAGTAGGACAACTGCTTCATCTGCGTGGCGGCGGCGTCGGCCAGTTCGGCGCGGCCGTAGCCGATGTTCACGCAGGCCAGCCCGCCCAGCCCGTCGAGATAACGGTTGCCGTCGCTGTCCCAGACCCAGCAGCCCTCGCCGCGCACGATGATGGTGGGTCTGGTCTCGCGCAGGGCCTTGTAGTCGGTGAACGGGTGCAGGTAGTTGTCCAGGTCGGCCGCCTGCCATTGGGCCGTGGTGCGTGTGGCGTGGTTCATGGGCTTGTCCCCGGGTCGTTCGATGAGCGATCGTGACGGCCAGATAAGCACGCCGCCCGCCCCGGTGCAATCCTGATCCGGCCGCGCCGGGTTATGCTGGCCGGGTTACGGGCCGGACGCCGCTTTCATGGACAGCTTTGCACGCATCGCCGAGTTCACCCGCCAGCCGGTCTGCGCGGCGACTCTGGCCGGGCAGTTGCACGCCGCCGCGGTGGCGCTGTTCGGAAACTGTGCGCTGGCGTTGCTGGAAGATGGCGGACATGCGCGCCTGTCGATGCTCGGCCTGGTGGACCACGGCGGGCGCGTGCATGGGCGCTTCGATCCCTGCGCCGACGCCGGCCCGGAGGGGCTGGGTCAGGTGGCGCGGGGCCGGCCCGGTGCCGGTGTGGTGCCGGCACTGGATTTCAGCGGTGATGATGCTGTCGAGGCGGTCGTTACCAGCGCCGCCGGCGTGCTGCGCCTGCCCTGGACGCTCGGCGGGTTCTCCGGTTTCGAGTTCCTGGTGCTGGCCGATGCCGGGCAGCTGCGCGCCGTGGACGAGGCGCAGGCCCTGCAGTTCTGCCTGGTGGCAACCAGCCTGTTCCGCAAGGCCGAGCGTGCCGAGCTGATGCAGGCGCGCTCCTGGATCGACGCCGAGCTGACCCGCATCGCCAGCCTGCAGCAACTGTTGCGCCCGCACTCCCTGGAGCGCATCAAGGGTGCACGCTTCGCGGTGTACAGCGAGGCCTATCGCCTGGTCGGCGGGGATTACTTCGATGTGGCCACGCTTTCGCACCTGGCGCCGGCCGGATTCGGGGAGGTGCTCGGCCTGTCCATCGCCGATGTGGCCGGCCATGGCCCCTCGGCAGCGGTGGAGGCGGCGATGCTCGATGCCATCCTGCGCACCTATACCGGCAGCCGCGAGTTCGAGCCCGGCGCCGGGCCGCAGCGCGTGCTGGATTACGTCAACCGCTACATGTTCAGTCGCCGGCCCAGGGCCAGCTTCGTGACGGCCTTCCTGGCGAACTACCATGCCAGGGACAGGCAGCTGCACTATGCCTGCGCCGGGCATCCGCCGGCCCTGCTTCGACCGCTTGCCGGTGGCAGCAGCGAACTGCCCGTTCCCGGTGAGATTCCCCTGGGCGTGTTGCCGGACTACCGCTGGTCTGCCGGGCGGATGCAGCTGGGGGCCGGCGACATGCTGGTGCTGTACACCGACGGGGTGATCGAATCGCGTTCGCCCGCCGGGGAGGATTTCGGCCGTGCGCGACTGACGGCCGCCGTGGAGGCCTCGGCGCCGGAGCCGGATGCGGTGCTGGCCTCGGTGTGCGCGGCGCTCACCGCGCATTGCGACGGCCGCGCTCCCGGCGATGATCGCACGCTCGTGTGCATGCAGGTGGATTG
>CAYGQN010000457.1:0-3296 GCA_964351795.1 uncultured Gammaproteobacteria bacterium | reverse complement strand
CGGCCGGCCCCTGGTCCAGCGCGCGCCCGGCGCGGTAATCCACGTCGATACGGGGCTGGACGATGACGTCGGTGAAATCGAGCTGGGTGGCGGAAATCGGGTCGATGAAGAAGCGGTACGGCGTCGGGTGCCGGCTGCCGGCGGCGAAGCCGAAGTAGCCGGCGAAGGCTTCACCCAGTTCCGCCGTGTCGACCAGGATCACGCCCGCGCGAGCATCGATGCACGCGGCAACGAGCAGGAGTATCCCGCCGACGACGTGGACGATATGCTTCATCACTGCCGGGCCTCCCTGGTTCGTGGGCGCGATGACGCATGTCGCTGCCGCGCGCCGGACCGGGCGCCGGTGGAGCGTGATGGCTTCGCATCATCCGGTGGGTCTGTCTCCGGGCGGCGATGTGCCGGCGGCTCACCGGATACTGGCAATGCTCGCCGATCCGGCCCCGCTTGACGATAGTACTTTCGTACTGGTTGGCGCGTGGATCGCGGCAGGTGCCCGGTTTTTTCGATCGATTTCAATGCGTCCATCGGCTTGCACGCCTGC
This sequence comes from uncultured Gammaproteobacteria bacterium, assembly GCA_964351795.1. Classification (GTDB taxonomy): domain Bacteria; phylum Pseudomonadota; class Gammaproteobacteria; order JADZEE01; family JADZEE01; genus CAYGQN01. The sequence goes on along the minus strand of CAYGQN010000457.1, from coordinate 2,755 downwards.
GCACGCGGAGGGCGCCCGCTGCGTCTATGGCCTAGGCTGCTGCGCCAATGTCCTAGTCGGACGGCGGGCACCGACGCATAGTCCCGGCACTTTTTTTTCGACAGCGAGACGGAGGTGTCCCATGACAGCGTCATTCATGCAGTCCTCGCCGGACCACCTCAAGCTCGGCCTCTTCAGTGCCAACTGCAAGCGTGGCCTCGCCATCAGCACGGCTCCGGGCGGCTGGGAAGCTGACTGGGACAGCAACCTCGCCCTGGCGAGAATGGCGGACGGGTACGGCCTGGATTTCCACCTGCCGGTCGCCCGATGGCACGGCTCCGGGCATCCCTCAGGCTGGATGGATGAATCCCTTGACCCGATCGCCTGGGCATCCGCCATCCTGGCCGTAACCGAGCGCATCCAGGTGTTCGCCACGATGCATACCGCCATGCATCACCCGATTGCCGCGGCCAAAGCCTGCGCCACCGCTGCGCAGATCGGCCACGGGCGGTTCGGTCTGAACATCGTGTGTGGCTGGAACAAGCCCGAGTACGACATGTTCGGCCTCGGCTTTCACGTCGATCACGTGGACAAGTACGAGCACGGCCAGGAATGGCTAGACATCGTCACCCGGATATGGCGTGAGCGCGAACCCTTCGACTTCGATGGCAAGTACTGGCAGCTGAAACAGGTGCAGGGGCGGCCGGCGCCCTTCGGGGGTGACCCGGCGCTCATCAACGCCGCGGCCTCCGGGCACGGTCGCGAATTCGCTATCCGCAATACCGACTTCCTGCTGACCGTGTTCCCGGAAATCGACAAGGGGGCTGAGGCCGTCACCGATATCAGGGAGAAAGCGGCAGCCATGGGACGCGCCACAGGCGCCATCGGCATCACCGCCGTGGTGTGCCGGCCGACGATGAAGGAAGCGCAGGAGTTCGACGAGTGGTACTCGAATGAAAACGCCGACTGGGATTGCGTGGACTACAACCTCGAGCTGCTCGGCCTCTACGGGGGGCATCTGCCAAAGGAGGTCCTGCAGGTTTACCGGCGCAGGTTCGCACAAGGCTTCGGCGGTTACCCCCTGGTCGGAGACCCGGATCACATCGCCGCGCAATACAAGAGAATTCTGGACGCCGGCTTCGCAGGTTGCACCATCACCTTTTTCGACTACCTGGAAGAATTGCCGTACTTCTGCGACGAGGTGCTGCCACGACTCGAACGTCTGGGCGTGCGCCGGCCGTTGTCGCCGGTCGCTGCCTGAGGCGGCGATCGCTCCAGGGCTTCGGCGCGCGTCGGTGAGGGCGCGCTTCCTGCCGGCTGCTGCTGCACGCCGGCTCAGGGACTGGGCAGCAGGCGCTCGCGTTCGAACAGCCGGAACCACTTCTCGAACATGGCCTCGGTGTCCATGCACTCGGCGAAGCCGGCCTGGCGCAGCTGGATGGTCGAGACCAGGGCCGGCTCGACGCTGAAGCCCTCGGCACCCCAGGCGAAGCAGAAATCCGCGTAGTGGAAGGACTCCCCGACGAAGGCGTCCATGGCAGGGGCGACCAGCCCCTCGCGGGCACGGATGCGATCCCAGGTGGCCGCGTCAGCGGCCATGGTCTCGCCCAGGCGCCGCGGCTCGGCCGGGCCTGCTTCCATGCCCAGCATGTCGGCCAGCGCCGGCCAGATGTTCCGCCAGCAGAACACGTCGCCATTGGTGACGTTGAAGATCCGGTTGCGCGCGGTCTCGGCCTCGCCGGCCCAGGCGATGCTGCGGGCGAGCAGGTCGGCGTCCACGGCCTCGAGCAGGTTGCCCGGACCGCCGGGGAACACCAGCGGTCGGCCCTGCTCGCGCAGGATGGCAGCGTACACCCCGATGGCCGGAATGAGGTTCATGGCACTGCCCAGCGACAGGCCGAAGATGATCTGCGGCCGGAAGATGGTGTAGTGCCAGCCATGGCCGGCCTGGCGGTCCTTCAGGTATTGCTCGTGCAGCCAGTAGAAGTTGTCCAGGTCGTGCCGTTCCGAGCGCTGCTCGCGCGCCGGTACCGGGAAGGGCTCGACATGCACGCCGTAGGCTTTCGTGCCCTGCAGCAGGGACACGTGCTGCAGGGTGGCGGCGGAGGCCCCGGCGAGCGGACCCAGCAGGTTCTCGAGCATGGCGGCGTTGGTCTGGATCTGCTCGTGCTCGCGCCAGCCCGGCACCAGCCCCGGTTTCTCGAACAGCGCCGTGTAGACCACGTGGGTGATGTCGTCCATGGCGCCGAACAGCGCCTGGCAGGCCGCCGCGTCGCGCAGGTCCGCGCTGATGAACCTCGCACCGTCCAGGCGATAGGGCGCGCGGCGTGAGACCGCGATGACCTCGCAGTCCTGGCGGGCCGCGTACTCGCTGACCACGGCCTGACCCACCAGGCCGGACGCACCGGCCACCAGTATTTTCCTTGTCACCATTCCCCCCGGGCGTGTTGCCTGTGGCAGGCGCCGCCACCGTGGCCGCCCGCATCGCCGCCGAGCATACCAAAGCCGGGCCTACGGGCCTGGTCCCGGCGTGTTCCGGTGCCCCGGGGCGGGCGGCACCGGGGCTTCCCGCTCAGACGAGGCACCAATCCGGTGCGCAGCAGGACTGACGGACCCTCGTGACGGGCGCCGGATCGATCCGGTGCGCCTCGCCGCATCAGCACCTCGCCAGGGCCCCGCCCGCAGGCATGCCCCGGCCCCGCTTTGCTGCTAGCATGGACCGCGGGAGTGCGTCGCGACAGGCCGGTTGCCAGGCGCCGCCGGGATCAACAGCGCT
>CAYGQN010000456.1:2481-3302 GCA_964351795.1 uncultured Gammaproteobacteria bacterium | reverse complement strand
GACCAAAACCGCGCTGCTGACCCTGGGGCGGCTGTTCAAGAGCCTGGACATCGCCCGCGCCCTGGCGGCTGCCGGCTGGCGCGTCATCATCGCCGAGCCCGAGCGCTGGCATCTAACGGGCGTCTCCCGCGCCGTCACACGCAACTATCGCGTGCCCTCCCCCGTTCAGGACGAAGCGGCCTACCTCAACGCCCTGCTCGACATCTGCACCCGCGAGTCGGTGGACCTGGTGATCCCCGTATCGGAGGAATGCATCTACGCCACCGGCATCGCCGGCCGCCTGCCCGCCGGAACGCGGCTGTTCTCCATGCCGCGCGAGCGGTTGCGAGCCCTGCACGACAAGTGGCGCTTCGTGCAGCGCTGTCGCGCACTCGGCCTGAACGCACCGGAGACGGCCCTGTTGTCCGACCCGGCCGCCCAGGCCCTTGCCGACAGCGGCCCCGTGATTCTCAAGGGCGTGTCCTCCTGCTCCGGGATAGGCCTGCAGCGCCTGCCGGCCGGCGCCAGGCTGCCGGCCATGGAGCAGCCGGCGCACTGGCTCGTGCAGCGCTGCATCGAGGGCGAGGAGTGTTCCAGCTTCTCGATTGCCAGCCGGGGCCGCGTGCTGACCACCGTGCAGTATCGCGGCGCCGTGATGACCGGCACGGTGGCCACCTGCTTCGAGCGCATGGACCTCAGCCCCGACGTGGCCGAGCACGTCGCGCGCATCGTCGCGGCGGAGGCCTATACCGGTTTCATCGCGTTCGACTTCATCCGCGGCCGCGACGGCATCGCCTGGGCCATCGAATGCAACCCGCGCGCGACCAGCGGCGTGCACTTCG
>CAYGQN010000456.1:0-2471 GCA_964351795.1 uncultured Gammaproteobacteria bacterium | reverse complement strand
CTGGCCCGCTGCAGCATCGACCCCGACCACGCCGGCCCGCCGGCACTGCGCCCGCAGCGCCTGATGCAGCAGTTCTATCCCTGCCTGACGGAAACCCAGGCCGCGGTTTTCAACGGCGGCGACTGGCGCGCCAGCCTGCGCCACCTGCTGCGCGCGAAGGACGTGACCTGGCGCCTGGACGACCCGCTGCCGTTCCTGCTGATGCCGCTGACCGCCGGCAAGATCATGCTGCGCACGATCCTCGGCGGGCAGAGCTTCGGGAAGGCAGCCACCTTCGATATACAATGGCATGAACCGCCGCCTCACCCGGAAGTGCAATCTGCCGATGCGGCACCCTGACACCAGCCAACCGCGACAGACCCGCGCCGACGACAAGCAGGCCATGCCCGCGTGAGCACAGAACTGTACCGCCCGCCGGCGCCCGTGCCGAAGCCACCCCTGCCCTCATTGCTGCGCGTGATCCGCCAGGGCGATGGCGACCTGCTCAGCCTGGTGCCCCGGGCCGCCTACCGCGAGGCCGTCACCCCGCTCGGCTGGTCCCGTCGCTCCATACTGCTGGTCAACGACCCGGACGCCATCCGCGATGTGATGACCGACCCCACCGGCATCTACCCCAAGAACGACCTGTTCGTCGGTGCGCTGGAACCGCTGGTGGGCGACTCCATCTTCGTCAGCAGCGGCGAGACCTGGCGGCGCCAGCGCGAAATGATCGACCCGGCCTTCTCGCACATGCGCATCGACCAGGCCTTCCCGGCCATGAGCGCCGCCGTGGATGCCTTCGAGGCAACACTGGACGCCCACGCCGCCAGCGGCGAGCCGCTGTCCATCGACGAGGCCATGAGCCTGCTGACCGCGGATGTCATCTGTCGCACCATCTTCTCGCGCTCGCTCGCCTCGCAAACCGCCCGCGAGGTGCTGGAAGCCTTCGGTGAATTCGAGCGCAGCGTGGCCAGCGTGGAAATCGGCCGCCTGATTTTCGGCAAGGCCTGGGCGCAAGTGCGCCAGCCCGACCACGTGCTGGCCGCCTGCGAGCGGATCCGCGGCCACATCGCGGACCTGCTGGCGCCGCGCCTGGCGCCCGGCGCCGAACCGGTGGACGACATCGTCGGCGCCGTGATTGCCGCGCGCGACCCGGTCAGCGGCCAGGGGTTCACCCGGGAGCAACTCATCGACCAGGTGGGCGTGTTCTTCCTGGCCGGGCACGAGACCACCGCCAGCGTGCTCACCTGGGTGCTGTTCATCCTTGGCATGCGGCCGGAACTGGTGGCCCGCATGCGCACTGAAGTGGACAGCGTGGTCGGCGACGGCGAGGTGAGTTTCCGGCACGTGAAACAGCTGGCCCTGGTGCGCAACGTGTTCCGCGAGACGCTGCGCCTGTATCCGCCGATTACCTTCATCCCGCGGGTGGCGGCCGAGGCCACGCGCATTGCCGGCCGGCGCGTCAGGAAGGGGGCGATGGTGATGATCTCGCCCTGGACCACGCACCGTAACGAGCTGCTCTGGCACCACGCCGATCGCTTCGACCCGGATCGCTTCACACCCGGCCGCGAGGCCGAGGAGAAGCCGAACACCTTCCTGGCCTTCGGCCTGGGGCCACGGGTATGCGTGGGTGCCGCCTTCGCCACCATCGAGAGCGGGCTGATCCTGGCGCGCCTGGTGCGTCGCTACGACTTCGAGATACTGTCGCCGCAGAAAGTGCGCCCGGTGGCGCGTCTGACCACGCGCCCGGCCGAGCCCATCCTGTGCCGCGTGCATCGCCGGGCAGGGGCGCCATGAGCGCCCCGCGTGTCATCGTCATCGGCGCCGGCATGGGCGGCCTGGCGGCAGCGCTGGACCTCGCCGCCGACGGCCTGCAGGTCACGCTGCTGGAACGCCATGAGCGCATCGGCGGCAAGATGCGCGAAGTGGACGTCGACGGCCAGGGCATCGACAGTGGCCCGACCGTGTTCACCATGCGCTGGATTTTCGAAGACCTGTTTGCCCATGCCGGCACTCGCCTGGAGGCCGAGCTCGGCCTGCGGCCGGCCTCGCTGCTGGCACGCCACGCCTGGCTCGACGGTGGCCGCCTGGACCTGTTCGCCGATGTCGAGCAGTCCGTCGCCGCCATCAGCGCCTTCGCCGGCCCTCGCGACGGCGAGGCCTACCGGCGTTTCGTGCGCCAGGCCGGCGACCTGTTCGACACCCTGGACAAAAGCTTCATGCGCGCCGAGCGGCCCGGCCCGCTGCGCCTGGGGCTGGCCGTGGGCCTGCGCGGCCTGCCGGCACTGCTTGGCACCAGCCCGTTCAAGTCATTGTGGAAGGCGCTCAATGGCCACTTCCAGGATCCCCGCCTGGTGCAATTGTTCAGCCGCTATGCCACCTACTGTGGTTCCTCGCCAATGCTGGCGCCGGCGACGCTCATCCTCATCGCCGAGGCCGAGCGCCGCGGCGTGTGGCTGGTCGAGGGCGGCATGCAACGCCTGGCGGAAACC
>CAYGQN010000455.1:0-3315 GCA_964351795.1 uncultured Gammaproteobacteria bacterium | reverse complement strand
CACTGATGGCCATCCGGGCGCAGAACAACCGCGACCCGGCATCGCCCTCGCTGGAGCAGGCCGTGACGGCCGTGCGGCAGGTTACCGACGTGCATCTGCGCGACGCCGACCCGGACGAGGTCCGGGTCGGTGCCACCTTCACCGCCTGCATCGCCTGGCGTGAGCAGACCTGGTACGCGGGGCGCTACCTCTATGCCCTGCGCCACGACGGCAGGGACTACCGCATCCGCTACAAGCGCGTTTACCTGGTTGGCGCCGACCAGCCCCTGGGGCCGATCATGGCCTACCTGTAACCGGCCCGGCGCCGTTCAGCGCCGGGCTGGCAGCGCACGCCGCCGCCGGCCGGCGCGGTACATGCTCACCGTCAGCAGGCCAAGGCCAAGCAGGGCAACCGTGGCCGGTTCGGGAATGGTCGACGGGGAGATCCTCACCGACGCGCTGACCAGTTCCCCCGGGGCCAGGCCGACCTCGCCCAGGAACAGTGCCTCGCTGCCGGTCAGGGGCAGCGGGGCCGCCAGGCCAACGGCCAGTGAACCGCCGTCGCCCAGGGTCAGCCAGCCGGAGACGTTATCGGTGTTGAAGCCGGGGTCGGGATAGCTGCCATCCAGCGTGTCCAGCGTCGCCAGGCCGAAATCGATGCTGTTGGCCGCCGGCGAACCGATGGTCGGGCCCGGCCGGGCCAGCGTCGGCTGGAAAGCGGGGTCGGCCGTGGGCCGGATGGCGCCGGTGGTGAAGTTGAACACCGAGCCGAACACGCGATCACCGGCCGTGCCAATGTCACCGTCGAGATCGATGAACACGAAGTCGAGGTCGAAGCCGGAGAAGGTCCCCGGCGAGCCGCCGACACCGGAGTTGCTGTCGGAGATGACCAGCGATCCGATCTGGCCGCCGCCACCGAGGGCAGCCCGGAACACGGTGGTCTGGCCGGTAACACCTTCGTTGGTGAACGTGAGGGGGGTGGCGCCGGCTGACAGGCTGGCGCAGCAAAGAGCAGTGGCAACAAGGACCCGATGCAGCATGATTCGCCTCCTTGAAATTTTGACGGCCCGCGGCATGTCCGGGGGCCGGGGCTCACTGAACGCGCGCCCTGCCATCACACCAGCAAAAAACGCACCAGGAATGGCAGAGTTTTTTGATTCAGAGGCTTGCGACACCGCGCCGCTGGCCGGCCCGGCAGCAATGCAAGAATTTGTAAAATCCGTTGACAGGCTTTCAGTCGGCCGCGAACAGCCCCGCCTGCATGTTGTTGAAGCGTTCGGCATCGAGCAGCGTCGTGTCCGGCGCCAGGTCGAAGCCCTCGATCACCACGGCCAGGCGGTCGATGCGATCACGGGTGGGCGGGTGCGTGGACATCAGCAGCGACAGGCGGGGTTCACCCGCATCGATGCTGTCCAGCGTGGTCAGCAGCAGCACCAGGCCGGTCGGATCGTAGCCGGCCCCGGCGGCCGTGATCGTGCCGAGTTCATCGGCCTGGAACTCGTCGCCCTGGTCGAGGCCGGCGGTGTACAGCTTCACACCCGCCCCGAGCAGCGCGTCGGCCACCACCGGGTTGCCCGAGTAGGACCTGGCCATGTCGGCCGCGAGTTCCTTCGCCAGGTCCACGCGCGCCGCGGCCATGATGGCCTTCAGGTGATGCCGTTCCACCACGTGCTGGATCTCGTGTGCCAGCACGCCGGCCAGTTCATGCTCGTCGCGCATGAGGCGCAGGAGGCCAGCGGTGATGACGACATTGCCGCCCGGGGTTGCGAACGCGCCGACCGAGTCGGAATCGGTGACGATGAACTGCCAGGGCAGGTCGGGCCGATCCGTCTGCAGCGCCAGGTACAGCCCGAGGCGGTTGACGAAGGCCTGCGCCGCCGGCGCATCGAGCGGCGGCATCGCCCCCAGCAGGCGGGCGGCGAGATCACGGCCAAGCGCGATCTCCTGGTCCTCGGGCATCATCGTCGTGCCCTCGACCAGGCGCTTGCCCACATCCACGACTTTGTCCACGTCGAGGTTCTTGAGCTTCTGGCCCCACTTGCCAAGGTCCAGCGCTGTTGCCGCACTGCTCAGCACCAGCGCCATCGACAATGCACCCCAGCGCAGCATCTGCCCGCAGCCGGGCTTGCCCGGCCGAGTCATTGCTTCGCCTCCGGCAGCGGCCGGGGACCGAGGCCCCCGCCGGCGGCGAAAGCCCGTGCCTCGTCCGGCCCGGCGCGCCATGCGGCCGCCGCCTGCAAGGCCGCCGGGTCGGGCGCGGCTGTCTCCAGGTCGGCCACGCTCAGGCCGCGGATACCGATGGTGGCGTTGCGCTCGGTGGAGACATTACGGGGGCCGCCGCCAAGCAGCGAGGTGATCGAACGGGACAGGCGGGCGAACGGGCTGCCGGTGTCAGCGGCCGCGGGAGCCGTTTCAACGGCACGGGCCGCCGCGCTGAGACGGACGTCGGTGATGCGCAACCAGCCGGTCGGGCCGGCGTCGCCCGGTGTTGCCTGGATCCAGAGGCCGTCGCGATCACCCGCGGTGAACACCGTACCCGGTGTCAGCGTCTGCATGCTCGCAGCGCCGGCGCGGGCTTCATCGCGCAGGACACTGTCGCGCAGAACCACCCCGGTGCGTGGGGCAGCCGCGGCTGACAGGGCAACGAGGAGGAGCAGCGCAAGCACTGCACCCGGGAGGTAAGGGGAAGGCATGACGGCATGATAGCAATGCCATGCTGTCGATACACGCGGCCCGGCAGTTCGGCGGCTCGCGGCATGCCCGGCGCAACAGGGCGAGCACAGCGGCGGCCGGGCGTGCCGCTGCCGGGTGAACCGCGCACACCGTCGCCACAGCCTGCCACCGCCCCGCACGGGCACTGACCGGCGTGAGCCGGCGGTGCAAAAGCACCGCAAACGCCGGCAGCGCGGATACGTTATCCTGAAGCGACGGCAACCCCGACCCAGCATGCCCCATGCCGGCCCGCCACGCCGGCAATGTGCGAACCAGCAAAGACGCCACCACCGTGCCCATCCGCCCCAGCCCAAGGCCCCTTCTGCGATGGCTCAACCGCCATCGGCGGCGGCTGCTGGCCGGCCTCGGCCTGGTGCTGCTCGCCGGCGTCATCACCGTCTTCCACCCCGCGTTCCAGACCCGGATGGCAAACCGCCAGTTGGCCGGGATGCTGGACAGCTTCAGCGTCGAACGCCTGCATGTGCTGCCCTGGGCGGTACAGCTGCAGGGCCTGGCGCTGAGCCAGGATGACATGACGGCGCAGTTGTCTGACGCCGACATCCGCTTCAATCCGCTCCGGGCCCTGATCGGCACGGTGGCCATCCGCCGCCTGCACCTGGACGG
>CAYGQN010000454.1:0-3324 GCA_964351795.1 uncultured Gammaproteobacteria bacterium | reverse complement strand
GATGATCGGCTCGGCTGCGCCGATGCGCAGACGATCCCCCACCGCGAGGTCCAGCAGGCCCAGCAGGCGCGGCTCCACCCAGACCTCGCCCCGCCCCGGACCGCCCGCCCGGGCCGTGGCCGGGCCGAAGGGGCGCGCGGCGATCATCAGCTCGCCGCGCAGCGGGTAGTGTTCATCGACGGCCTTCAGTTCCACCAGTTGTACGCGGTCGGCGCGGGTGACCACGCTGCGCATCTCGATGAAACGCGACTCGCGCACGCCGGCCGCCCGGATGCGGGCCAGCAGCGCGTCGGGAAATTCGCGGGCGCTGGTCAGCGCCAGGTCGCCGCCGATGAGGCTGGCGGATTCGGCCACCATGGCGCCCTGCACGCGGTCGATGAAGGCGGCAACACTGGTGGTGGCCGCCACCGCCACGGCCGTGGCAACGGCGATCAGCGCCAGTTCGCCGCCGCGCCAGTCCCGGCGCAGCATGCGCAGTGCCTGGCGGAAGCTGCCGCTTGGGCGGGGGTGACCGGAAGGGCTGCGCATCGGCCCGGCCTCAGGCCAGCCGGCCGCCGGCAATGCGAAGTACCCGGTCGCAGCGCGCCGCCAGGCGTTCGTCGTGCGTGACCAGCACCAGCGTGGTGCCGTGGCGCTCGCGCAGGCTGAACAGCAGGTCCGCGATGGCGGTGGCGTTGGTGGTATCGAGGCTGCCGGTGGGCTCGTCCGCGAACAGCAGCCCCGGGGTGGTGACGAAGGCGCGGGCGAGCGCCACGCGCTGCTGTTCGCCGCCGGACAACTGCGCCGGGTAATGGGCAGTACGATCCGCCAGGCCGACCTCGGCCAGTGCCTCGCGGGCTCGCCCGGCGGCGGCGGGCTCGCCGGCGAGTTCGAGCGGCAGCATCACGTTCTCGAGCGCGGTGAGATTGGCCAGCAGCTGAAAGGACTGGAACACGAAACCCACCAGGCGGTTGCGCAGCCCGGCGCGCTCGTCCTCGCTGAGGGCGCCCAGTTCCCGGCCATCGAGCAGTATCTGCCCGGCGCTGGCGACATCAAGCCCGGCCAGCAGCGACAGCAGCGTGGATTTTCCCGAGCCGGACACCCCGAGTATGGCCACGGCCTCGGCCGGTGCCACGGCGAAGCTGATATCATCCAGGATGCTCAGCTCGCCATGCGGCAGGCTGACCCGCTTGCCCACGTTGATTGCCTCGATGATGCACCTGCCTGCTTCTTTCATGCGTTTCCTGGGAATCCTGTGCCTGTGTCTGGCCGCGCCGCTTGTGCCCGCCGGTGGCGGGCCGGTGCTGCTGGTGCTCGGGGACAGCCTCAGCGCGGGCTACGGCATTGAGCGCGCCGACGGCTGGGTGAACCTGTTGCGCGAACGGCTTGCCGCCAGCGCGCAGGGCTGGACGGTCGTCAACGCGGCCATCAGCGGTGATACCACCGCCGGGGGGCTCGCGCGCCTGCCGCGCCTGCTGGAGCGCCACGCGCCGGCCATCGTCATTGTCGAACTGGGCGCCAACGATGGCCTGCGGGCCCTGCCGCCTGCCGAAACCCGCCGCAATCTTGAGGCCATCATCCAGGCCTCGCAAGCCGCCGGGGCCGCCGTCGTGCTCGTCCCGGTACGATTACCGCCCAACTATGGTGAAGCCTTCGTGAATCGCTACCTCGCCGCCTGGGAGGGCCTGCCCACGGGCCCGCGGGTGGTGGTCAGCGATTACCTGATGCGCGGCATCGCCGAGGACCTCGGCCAGATGCAGGCCGACGGCCTGCACCCGCTCGCCGTGGCCCAGCCGCGCATGCTCGAGAACCTCTGGCCAGTGCTGGAACCGCTGTTGCGCAGCGTTCAGGACTGAGCCCGTATGGCATACTCGCGGCCGTGAAATACTGCCCCCTGTGCGCAGCACCGCTGGTGCGCAAGATCCCCCCCGGTGACAACCGGGAGCGGCACGTCTGCGACGATTGCGACACCGTGCACTACCAGAACCCGAAGATCGTCGCCGGTTGCGTACCGGTATGGGAAGACCGGGTGCTGTTGTGCAAGCGGGCCATCGAGCCACGCTATGGCCGCTGGACACTACCGGCCGGCTTCATGGAAAACCAGGAATCCGCCCCGGAGGCTGCCGAGCGCGAGACCCTGGAGGAGGCGCGGGCACGGGTGGAGATCATCGACCTGTACACCCTCATCAGCCTGCCGCACATCAACCAGGTGTACATGATGTTCCGGGCGAAGCTGCTGGACCTCGATTTCGGCGCCGGCGATGAGAGCCTGGAGGTGGGGCTGTTCGCCGAGCACGAGGTGCCCTGGGACGAGATGGCCTTTCCGACCGTCTACCACACGCTGCGGTTCTACTTCGAAGACCACGCCAGCAGCCGTTTCCGCTTCCGCATGGGTGACATCCTCAGTCGCGACGAGGGTGCCGGGGAGTTCCTCACGCGGCGCGGCTGAGTATCAGTCCGGCAGCGGTACCCAGGTGCCGAAGGCGCATTCATAGCGTTGCTCGCCGAGCTGCACCTTGTCGCCCTGGGCGAAGGCCTGGCCATTCCACAGGCAGGCCTTGCCGGCCTGGTCCAGGCGGACGGTGGACTCCTCCTCGATGGGCCCGGATACGGGCGAGTTCTCCAGTGACGGATCCTGTTGCTGCACCTGCGTGATGTCGGTTCCCTGGCTCATGGCAATCTCCCGGCAAAACCTGGCTGTTGCGTTGGCGCGCCTGCTTGTGCCGCCTGCTGTCATGTTGCCACCCGGCGCGCGGGAGCGCGACCATCCGGCCAGCGGGTTCATCCCGGCCAGCGGGTATGCGACACTCGCCCCCGATTTGGCCCGGGCGCACCGGGCCCTGTGGCGCCGCCGGTGCCGGCCCATCCAGGAGCGAGCCATGAGCGATACGCTGTTTCAGAAGATCATCGACCGCGAGATTCCGGCGGATATCGTCTACGAGGACGAGGATTGCCTGGCCTTCCGGGACATCAACCCGCAGGCGCCCGTGCACGTGCTGGTGATTCCCAGGAAGCCGATCGCCCGGCTCTGTGATGCCGACGAGCAGGACACGACGCTGCTCGGCAGGCTCATGCTCGCCGCCGGCAAGGTGGCGGCGCAGGAGGGCTACGCGGAGGCGTACCGGGTGGTGGTGAACAACGGGGCCGAGGCAGGGCAGTCCGTCTTTCACCTGCACCTGCACGTACTGGCGGGCCGGCCGCTGGAGTGGCCACCCGGCTGACGGCGGCGCCCGCGGGCCGTCAGGCGCGGCGGGTCATCGCTTCGGCGGGTCTGGCTTGTACTGCGGGATGGTCGGCGGCCGCGGCCAGATTCACCTCGGCCGGCAGCGCTGCCGGCCGAGGTGA
>CAYGQN010000453.1:0-3339 GCA_964351795.1 uncultured Gammaproteobacteria bacterium | reverse complement strand
TGGTGCCCATCGTGGCCGCCCACGGCATGTTCATCCCCAAGACCTCCAGCCGCGCCATCACCTCGCCGGCCGGCACCGCCGACACCATGGAGGTGCTGGCCCGGGTGGAGCTGTCACCGGACAGCCTGCACGACATCGTCCGCCACCAGCGCGGCTGCCTCGCCTGGGGCGGGACCACGCGGCTGGCGCCGGTGGACGACATCCTCATCTCGGTGGAACGGCCGCTGTCGCTGGACTCCCCGGGCCAGCTGGTCGCCTCCATCCTGGCCAAGAAGATCGCCGCCGGCGCCACCCACCTGCTGGTGGACATCCCCATGGGCCCGACCGCCAAGGTCCGCAGCCAGGCCGACGCCCTGCGCCTGCGCAAGCTGTTCGAGTTCGTGGGCGATGCCGTGGGTCTGCAGGTGGAAGTGATGGTGACCGATGGCCGCCAGCCGGTGGGGCGCGGCATCGGCCCGGTGCTGGAAGCCCGCGACGTGATGCAGGTGCTGAACAACGATCCGCAGCAGCCCCGCGATCTGCGCGAGAAGGCACTGCAGCTGTCCAGCCGGATCCTGGAGTTCGACCCGGACGTGCGCGGCGGCCAGGGGTATGCCCTGGCGCGGGACATCCTGGAATCGGGCCGCGCCCTGCAGAAGATGGAAGCCATCATCCAGGCCCAGGGAAGGGTCGAGCACATCCAGGAGGCCGGTCACCTGTGTCACCGCGTGGCCGCGCAGCGAACGGGGCGGGTGATGGAGATCGACAACCTGCAGATGGCCCGCATCGCCCGCCTGGCCGGCGCACCGATGGACAAGGGAGCCGGCGTGGATCTCTATCGCAAGCTCGGCGAGGTGGTGCGCGAAGGTGACCCGCTGTACGCCATCCACGCCGATTTCGGTGCCGACTTCCGCTTCGCCCGCGAGGCGGCGGCGGTGGATGACGGCTTCATCATCGCGCCATGAGCGAGAACGGGCTCGTGCTCGGCTTCCCCGGCTACCGTGAGCCGGCCCAGCGCCTGGCGGCGGCGGCCGGCCACGCCTACGCCGACGTGCAGGTACACCACTTCCCGGACGGCGAATGCCGCCTGCAGCTGCCGCCGGCGCTGCCGGCACGGGTGAGCCTGTGCCGGAGCCTGGACCGGCCGAACGAGCGGCTGGTGGAGTTGCTGCTGGCGGCGGCCGCGGCCCGCGATCTCGGCGCCAGGCAGCTGACGCTGGTGGCGCCCTACCTGTGCTACATGCGCCAGGACATCGCCTTCCGGCCCGGCGAGGCGGTGAGCCAGCGCATCATCGGCCGCCTGCTGGCCGAATACTTCGATGCCCTTATCACCGTGGACCCGCACCTGCACCGCGTCAGCCGGCTCGGGCAGGCCGTGCCGGTGGCCCGCGCCGAGGCGGTCAGCGCCGCGCCGCTGCTGGCGGCCTGGCTCGGCGAGCGCGCGGCGCCGCCGGTGGTCATCGGCCCGGACGCCGAGTCCGCGCAATGGGTTCAGGCCATCGCCGGGCCGGCCGGCCTGGACTGCGCCGTGGCGACCAAGCAGCGCCTCGGCGACAGGCAGGTGCAGCTGCAGTTGCCGGCCATCGACGTCGCCGGCCGCGAGGTGGTGCTGGTGGATGACATTGCCAGCACCGGGCGCACGCTGGCCGCCGCGGCGGGGCAACTGCGGGCCGCCGGCGCCAGCGGGATCACGGTGCTGGTGAGCCACGCGCTGTTCGTGGACGACGCCCTGGCCAGGCTGCGCGAGGCCGGGGTCGACGAGGTCTGCAGTACCGACAGCGTTGCCCACGAGAGCAACCGCGTGCAACTGGCCGGCCTGCTGGCCGCGGCCCTGACCAGCCCGGACCGGGCCTGAGCCGCGCATGTCCCGCCGCCATCATCACCGCGATCGGCACAACGGGATCCGCATTGCCTTCCACGGTGCCGACCTCGGCGTCACCGGCTCCTGCCATCTGCTGGAGTGCGGCGGCCGGCGCATCCTGGTGGATTGCGGCCTGTACCAGGGCGGCCATGAACTGGCCGAGGACAACAGCGAGGATTTCGGCTTCGACCCGGCCAGCATCGACTGCCTGCTGCTCACGCACGCGCACCTGGACCATTGCGGGCGCATCCCGCTGCTGTACCGGCGCGGCTTCCGCGGCGAGATCATCACCACCGCCGCCTCCCAGGAGCTGGCGCGACTGGTGCTGCTGGACGCCGCCCACCTGCAGGAGGAGGACGCCCGCTACCGGGCCCGCAAGCGCGCCCGCCATGGTGAGCGCGACCCCGTGGAGCCGCTGTACACCGTGCCCGACGCCCTGAACGCGATGGGCCAGTTCGGCCGCGTCGCCACCTACGACAAGCCGCTGCGGCTGGCAAAGGGCATCGAGGCGACCTTCCTGGATGCCGGGCACATCCTCGGTTCGGCCAGCATCCTGGTGAGCCTTGCCAGTGACGGAAAACAGCACACGGTGCTGTTCTCCGGCGACATCGGCAACGCCGGCCGGCCGCTGCTGCCGGACCCGGTCACACCGGCGCATGCCGACACCGTGGTGATGGAAACCACCTACGGTGATCGGGCCCACAAGTCCCTGGCACCGTCGGTCGAGGAACTGTACGCCGCCATCAACGACACGCTGGCGCGCGGTGGCAATGTCATCATTCCGACCTTCGCGCTGGAGCGGGCCCAGGAACTGCTGTTCCATCTGCGCGAGGGGGTCGAGCAGCAAAGCCTGCCGGCCAGCCTGCAGGTCTACCTGGATTCCCCCATGGCCATCTCGGCGACGGACATCTTCCGCCGCCACCCGGATTGCTACACCCCGGCGGTCGAGGCGCTGTTCAACGCCGGCGAAGATCCCTTCGACCTGCCGGGCCTGCACATGGTCCGCGAGAGCGGGGAATCCCGGGCGCTGAACCGGCCGGGCGGCGGCGGCGTGATCCTCGCCGGCTCGGGCATGTGCAGCGGCGGGCGGGTCCGCCATCACCTGCGTCACAACCTGTGGCGGGCCGAATCCAGCATCGTGTTCGTCGGTTTCGCCGCCGAAGGCACCCTGGCGAGGCGCATCATCGACGGCGCGGATACGGTCACCGTGCTCGGCGACGAAGTGCCTGTCAGGGCGCGCATACACACCATCGGTGGTTTCTCCACCCACGCCGACCAGGGCGAACTGCTGGCCTGGCATGCCGCGACGGGCAAGCCCTCGCGGACCTTCCTCGTGCACGGCGAGCCCGACGCCATGCGCCGCTTCGCCGGCCTGCTGGAGGACACCGAAGTGCACATGCCGGCGGTTGGCGAGAGCCATCGCCTGTAAGCTGCGCTGCCCCGGCGCGCCTCAGATAGAGCCGGGCCCCGGATCGTGTCCACCCTGGGCGAGCACGCCG
>CAYGQN010000452.1:0-3361 GCA_964351795.1 uncultured Gammaproteobacteria bacterium | reverse complement strand
GCGGGCCGTGGAACGTTGCGTCATGCTTTGAACCCGCTTGCCTGGCGCGCGATCTTGCCCGTTTCCAGCGTCACACTCTGCTGGCCGTACTCGAATTGCTTGGTTACAGGTTTCATTCGATCTCACATGCAGTCAGCCTGGGTGCCCCGGCCAATCCGGGACGCAGACCTTTGGGTCAGGGGGTCGACAGCCGCTGGATCAGCGACGCAGGCCGAGCCGGGAAATCAGGGTCTTGTAACGCTCGACATCGTTGTTGCGAAGGTAGTCGAGCAGCTTGCGACGCTTGTTGATCATGCGCAGCAGCCCCTGGCGGGAATGCACGTCCTTCTTGTGCTGCTGGAAGTGCGAGGTCAGGTCCTCGATACGCGCCGACAGCAGCGCAACCTGGACTTCCGGAGAGCCGGTGTCGCTGTTCGCACGCTGATAGCCCGAGATGATGTCATTTTTCTGCTGCGCGGTAATCGCCATGTACTGCTCCAGATGAATGTCCAGTAATTTTAAGGGTCAATCCAGCATTTTAACCGTGAGTGCGGGCTCTCACAAGAAATTCAGCTTCGGATTTGTCGCTTCAGCGCCACACGCCCGTCATCGAGGATCTCGCCCACGCCCAGCAGCCGCTCACCCGGCTCGTACAGGCGCAGCAGGCCACTGGTCGGCGCCCTTGGCACCTGAACTGCCTGCCCCTGGCGCAGGTAGAACACCGAATCGGGGCTCAAGGCCACGGCCGGCATGTCGCCGAGGGCCGAATCCACGGGCAGCAGACAGGCATCGAGCGCCGCGGTCCCCTCGGCGGCCAGCGCCTCCAGAGCCGTCGGAGTCCAGGCCTGCTCGATGCTGTACGGCCCGGCGGCCGTCCGGCGCAGGGCCGAGACATGCCCGCCGCAGCCCAGCGCCGCGCCCACATCCTCGGCCAGCGCCCGGATGTAGGTGCCTTTGGAGCAGGTCACGTCCACGTCAATGCATTCATCGTGGATGCCGAGAAGTTCCATGGCGTAGATGGTGACCGGCCTCGGCTCGCGCTCGATCGTCTTGCCCTCGTAGGCCAGCTTGTACAGTGGCACCCCGCCGCGCTTGATGGCCGAGTGCATGGGCGGGATCTGCTCGATATCGCCGGTGAACCGCGCCAGGACTTCGCGCACACGGGCTTCATGGAGGTCCCCCACCACACAGGTTTCCAGCGTCTCTCCCTTGGCATCCCCGGTGCTCGTGCGCATGCCCAGCCGGAAGGTGGCCAGGTAGCGCTTGGTGGCATCGAGCAGAAACCCGGAGACCTTGGTGGCCTCGCCGAAACAGATCGGCAACAGGCCGCTGGCGGGCACATCGAGGCTGCCGGTATGGCCGGCCTTGCGTGCGTCAAAAAGGCGCTTGCAGTGCTGCAGGACGGCGTTGGAGCCCGCACCTTCCGGCTTGTCGAGCAGGAGAATACCGGTGACGTCACGCCCCCTGTTGCGTCGGTTTCGGCCCATGCTGGCGTTCCGTTCAGTCTTCGTCGGGGACGTCGCCGCGCAGCAGGGCACTGACCCTGGCCTGGCGCTCGAGTGAATCATCGGCCCGGAACCGCAGCTCGGGCACCAGCCGCAGTTTCAGCACCCGCGCCAGGTGGTGGCGCAGCCGCGGCCGGGCCTCCGTCAGCACGTCGAACAGGTCGCGCTGATCGACATTACCGAGGCTGGTGACATGGACAGTGGCCTGACGCAGGTCGGGGCTCACATCCACGCTGGTGATCGACACCAGGCCGAGACGCTTGTCGCGGGCAATGTCATCGAGCAGCGGCGCGAGTTCGCGGCGGATGCTCTCACCAACACGGCGCGGACGGGCCCCTTCGGTGGCCATCAATCGCCTCAGACAGTGCGTTCAACGATGGTGCGCTCGAACACCTCGATCTGATCGCCCACCTTGACGTCGTTGTAGTTCTTGACCCCGATGCCGCACTCGGTCCCCATGCGCACTTCGCTGACGTCATCCTTGAAGCGACGCAGCGATTCCAGTTCGCCCTCGTAGATGACGACGTTGTCCCGCAGCACGCGGATCGGGTTGGCGCGCTTGATGACGCCCTCACTGCAGATGCAGCCGGCAATGGCACCGAAGCGGGACGAACGGAACACGTCGCGCACCTCGGCAATACCGATGATTTCCTCGCGCACCTCCGGCGAAAGCATGCCGCTCAGGGCTGCCCGCACCTCGTCGATCACATCGTAGATGATGCTGTAGTAGCGCAGGTCGACACCCTCGTCTTCGACAATCTTGCGTGCCGCCGCCGAAGCCCGGACGTTGAAGCCGATGACGATGGCGCCTGCAGCCAGGGCGAGATTGATATCCGACTCCGTGATCCCACCAACACCCGAGGACACGATGTTCACCCGCACCTCGTCGGTGGACAGGTTGGTCAGCGCATCCACAAGCGCCTCGGCGGAGCCCTGCACATCGGCCTTGATCATGACGTTGAGCACGGAGACCTCGCCCGCGCCCATCTGGGCAAACACGTTCTCGAGCTTGGCGGCCTGCTGGCGAGCCAGCTTGGTCTCGCGCTTCTTCGCCTCGCGGTACTCGGCGATTTCCCGTGCCTTGCGCTCATCGGACACCACCAGTGCCTCGTCGCCGGCGGTTGGCGTACCGGACAGGCCGAGCACCTCCACGGGTGTCGACGGGCCGACGCTGTCGACCTGCTCACCGAGGTCGTTGATCATGGCGCGAATACGTCCGAATTCGTGCCCGGCAAGCAGCATCTCGCCGCGGTTGAGGGTTCCGGACTGCACCAGCACGGTGGCGACGGGGCCACGCCCCTTGTCCAGGCGCGACTCGATGACCACGCCCGCGGCCGGGCCTTCCACCGGTGCGCGCAGTTCAAGCAGTTCTGCCTGCAGGGCCACCGCTTCGAGCAGGGCCTCGATGCCTTCACCGGTCTTGGCCGAGACGTGCACGAACTGGGTATCCCCGCCCCACTCCTCGCTGATGACTTCCAGCTTGGACAAGTCCTGCTTGACCCGGTCGGGGTTTGCCTCCTCGCGATCGATCTTGTTGACCGCCACCACGATGGGGACGCCGGCGGCCCTGGCGTGTTTTACCGCTTCCTCGGTCTGCGGCATCACGCCGTCGTCAGCAGCAACCACCAGGATGACGATGTCGGTTGCCTTCGCACCGCGCGCACGCATGGCGGTGAAGGCCGCGTGGCCGGGCGTATCCAGGAAGGTGATGTCGCCCCGGTCGGTATGCACCCGGTAGGCGCCGATATGCTGGGTGATGCCGCCGGCCTCGCCCGAGGCCACCTTGGCCTTGCGGATGTAGTCCAGCAGCGACGTCTTGCCGTGGTCGACATGACCCATGACGGTCACCACCGGCGACCGCGGCAGCGCCTCTCCGG
>CAYGQN010000451.1:0-3377 GCA_964351795.1 uncultured Gammaproteobacteria bacterium | reverse complement strand
GGACTGGTCAGCGTGCGGCAGCGCCGGATCCGGCAGCAGGGCCCTGGTCCGAAGCCGCCGCCCGCCGGCGGATGGCCCGAAAGCGCCACCGGCGGCCTGCCATTTCGGCATAGTGTCGGGGGGTGGGTTTTGGCTATGCTGACGGCACAGATCCAGAACCGGTTCCTAGCGGGAGGAAGCACGTGGCTACCGTCATCGATTCACCAGTAACACTGCAGGTCCACACCTACACGCGCGGCCTGCTTGGCCCGGGTCAGAAAATGCTGGGCCCCATCCCCAGCGGCAGCACCATCGTCGTGGGCACACCGCCGGGCTGCTGGGGCCCGATGATCACGCCGAAGTTCCAGGGCGGGCACGAGGTCACCCAGCCGGTGGCCATTGCCGGCGCCGAGCCCGGCGACGCCATCGCCCTGAAGATCCGCAGCATGCGGGTGACCTCGCTGGCCACCTCCTCGGGCGTGATGGAATTCGTGGACGGGCGCTACGTCAGTGATCCCTTCGTTGCCAAGCTGTGCTCCAGCTGCGGCGCCGTCAGCCCGGAAAGCCACGTCGAGGGCATCGGCGAGGAGGCCATCCGCTGCAACGAGTGCGGTGCCGAGGTGAACGCGTTCCGCTTCACCAACGGCTACGTCATCGTCATCGACCAGGACAACGGCATCTCCGTCACCGTGGACAAGTCCGTGGCGGATGCCCTGGCCACCGAGGCCCAGCTGTACTCCAGCCTGCCGGCCGATACCGAGGCGCACTCCATCCTGTCGCTGGCCCGCGCCGACCTGCCCGGCCTGGTGGCGCGCGTGCAGCCGTTCTTCGGCAACATCGGCACTACGCCGTCGAAGGATCTCCCGGACTCGCACAACTGCGGCGACTTCGGCGCCTTCCTGGTTGGCGCCGAGCACGGTTACGCCTTCACCCAGGAAGAGCTGGACGCGGCCAAGACCGACGGCCACATGGACACCAACTCCGTGCGCGAGGGGGCCATTCTCATCTGCCCCGTCAAGGTGCCCGGCGGCGGCGTGTACATGGGCGACATGCACGCCCAGCAGGGCAATGGCGAAATCGCCGGCCACGCCACCGATGTGTCCGGCGAGGCCGAGGTCGAGGTGGAACTCATCAAGAACCTGCCCCTGGACGGGCCGATGCTGCTGCAGCGCCCGGACGACCTCCCGCCGCTGGCAAGGCCGCTGGACGCCGCGACCCTGGACAAGGCCCGTGCGCTCGCCGACCGCTATGGGCAGAAGACGCTGGAGGACAACGCGCCGATCACGTTCATCGGTACCGGCGCGGATCTGAACACGGCCACGCACGTGGGCCTCAGCCGCGCTGCCGCCATCACCGGGCTGCCCTACGACGAGATCCTCAATCGCGCCACCATCAACGGCTCCATCGAGATCAGCCGTCTGCCCGGTTGCGTGCGGGTGACCTTCCTGTGTCCGCGCGAGATCCTGCGCCGCATCGGCATCGACCACCTCGTGGCCGAGCAGTACGGCCTGTAGCGCCCTGGACGCCGGTGTGAGCGGGCCCGGGCCCGGCGCAGCCGCCGACAGCGCCATCAGGGCGGTCATCGACGCCTGGGCGGCAGCTTTCGATGCCGGGCGCCATGACGAGCTGGCCGCTTTCTGGGCCCCGGACGTGGACCCGATCTACGTGGCCGAAGAGCAGCAACCGCTCATCGGCCGTGAGGCCCTCCACGCCTACTGGCAGGCGCTTGGCGGGGCGCGGGTGCTCAGCCGCATCAGCGGCTTCACCACGCGTGCGCTGGCCCCGGGGGTGGCGCTGGCCTTCTATCATCTGCACTGGTCGCTGGCCTTCAGCGAGCCCGGCTACTGGGACGGGCCCATCGGCGGGCACGTGCGTGTGTCCGTCGTGCTCAAGGACACCCCCGAGGGCTGGAAAATCTGCCACTACACGGAAGCCCCGCTGGCTGCCGCCCTGCAGATGAAGCAGTGGCTGGAGGCCAACGTCCACCCGGATTTCTGAGCCGCCAGCAGCACGGCAGGGCCGGCGTGGTCGGCGTATTCCGGGAGGCCTTCCACCGCCCTCCGATGATGTAAAGTACTCGCGAGGGGCGAGTGAACGGGCCAGCGGCCGGCCATGTCGGCATGGCGGCCCACCGGTTCGCGACGAGGAGGGGTCTGATGGCAACCACGAGCAAGGCCGTGATGACGGCCACCTGCGGCCTGCTGGCCGTGTGCGCCGGCACCGCTGATGCGGCGACCACCGGCACAAGCAATTACCTGAAGTTCTCCGGCATTGAAGCCACCGAACTGCCCGACAACAAGCTGTTCAAGGGCTACACGGCCATCGAGAGCTTCTCCTGGGGGATCACCGTTTCCGGTTCAAGCCACGTCGGTGGGGGCGGGGGCGGCCCGCAGGTGAACGTGAGCGATTTCAGCTGGACACAGCGCGTGAATTCGATCGTCCCGGACCTGATGTCGCGCGCCATGGCGGGCACCGGCGCGGATTTCGCCGAGATGCGGGCGGGCACCGCTACCGGCGTGGAGTATCTGCGGCTGCGCTACGAGGATGTCCTGCTGACCGGCCTGATGCTCAATGGAGGCGACACAGGCACCTGGCTCGACGGCAGCTTTTCCTTCAGCAGTTTCAGCATCACGGTAACAGCGCTCAAGCCCGATGGCACGGCGGGCAGCACGACCACCAGCAGCGCCATCAACGATGCCGGCTGGGATGTCGCCCTGCAACAGCTTGCCGACCCGGGCACCCCCCTGGCGCTGACCGCGGTGGTGCCGATCCCGGCCACGCTGCCGCTGCTGTTCAGCGGCGGGGCGCGGGGGCGGGCCAGCGGCCGCCGCCGCCGCGCCGCGGGCGAGCCGCCGGCGCTGTACTGATCCGGGGTAGCGCCGCCCACCACTGTTCTGGCGGGCGGCGACAGCCCCTGCTCACTTACCTTAGCCAACCCGGACTGCCCCGCCCCGCCGCTGCCTGCCGCATGTCCGACGTCAGCCTGACTGCCTACGACCAGGTCCCCTACCCGGGCAGCGCCTACGTCGATACCCACCCCGACCGCCTGGCCGTGATGGCAAGCCTGGCCGGCCTGCAGCCGGCGCCGCCAGCGCGCTGCCGGGTGCTGGAGATCGGCTGCGGTGACGGCGCCAACCTCGTGCCGATGGCGCTGGCGCTGCCCCACAGTCGGTTCACCGGCATCGATCTCGCGCGCCGCCCCCTGCAGCGCGCGCAGGCGCTGGCGGAAGCCCTCGGCCTGGCCAATATCCAGTTCGAGCAGGGTGACCTGGCGGCCATCGGGCCCGGCTTCGGCAGCTTCGACTACATCATCGCCCACGGGGTGTACTCCTGGGTGCCGGAGCCCGTGCGGGATCGGCTGCTGGCGGTCTGCGCGGCCAGCCTGGCACCCGACGGCG
>CAYGQN010000450.1:0-3378 GCA_964351795.1 uncultured Gammaproteobacteria bacterium | reverse complement strand
GTGCTGAGGATGCTGTTGTCGGGCGTTTTGCCCGGCAGTGGCGCGGGCAGGTCGCCCGACAGGGAATCGGTCAGCAGGCGCAGGTGACCGGCCCGCCCCGGCATGCCCACATTCATGGCCCGTGCCGGCAGGGCGAGGCCGGACTCTATGGCGGCCCGGTCGGCATCGCCAATCAGCTCATCGAGAAAGCGCGAGACCTGGCGTGCGGAACGGGCGACTTCCGACAGGCCCTTCTTGGTCGCATCGAGCTCCTCGAGCACGACCATCGGCAGGTAGATGTCGTGTTCCTGGAAGCGGAACAGCGAGCTCGGGTCGTGGATGAGCACATTGGTGTCGAGGACGTACAGCCTGGGTCGTTCAGTCATGGAAACGGGCATGCTCCGCGGCATTCATCGGCCGTTTACTTCACCGGCTCCATGATGGAATCGATGTTGAGCTGGTCGCAGAACTCCAGGAAATCGCCGCGCAGGGCGGCGATGGAGGTATCCACGGGGACACTGATGGACATGTGCAGCGAGAACATGCGCGTGCCGGTATGCGCCGCCGGGTAGCTGTAGCTGGACATGTCTTCGATAGCGATGTTGCGGGCGCCGAAGAATTCCCCGATTTCGCAGACGATGCCGGGCCGATCCGTGGCCACCACCTCGATGGCGTAGGGCATGAGCTCCTCGCGCTCGGCCCTGGCCTCGGTGCGATGGCAGGTGATGCCGAGCTTCTCGCGACTGCGCATGCGGTCCAGGGAATCCTCGAGCTTGACGATGGCATCCCAGGAGCCGGACACCAGCATGAACATGGCGAACTCCTGGCCGAGGGTGGCCATGCGCGTATCCATGATGTTGCAACCGGCCTCCTGGGCGACGCGCGCCAGCATCTCGACGAGGCCGCTGCGGTTGCGGGCCAGGACGGAGATCGCGATGAGGCTTGGTCGTGCGGAGGCGGCGGCCGGACCCGTGTTCATCGGGCTGCCGCCGCTGGTCGCGCAAGGGCATATGGGGTACGCCAATCGCAGGCGCTGGGCGGTGAGAAAGGCTGCATGTCCCGGCTATTCTGCACCGCCGCCGGTGACAGCGGCAAGCAAGCTCGTGCGCCATGGCCCCGTGGACTCTATAATGCTCGACCAAAACCACGCGCAGTCGTGGGGTCATTCGCAATCAGCGCCGTAGCTCGCTGAATTTCAAAAGAATATTTGTCTATGTTCACAGGAAGCCTGGTAGCCCTTGCAACGCCGATGACCGGCGGCGTTTCCATCCACGCCGCGGTCGACGAAGCCGCGCTCGCCAGGCTGGTGGAATTTCACGTTGCGGCCGGCACCGATGGCATCGTGGCTGTTGGCACCACCGGTGAATCCGCGACCCTGGATCATGCCGAGCATTGCCGGGTGATCGCGCAGGTGGTGGCGCTGGTGGGCGGGCGCGTACCTGTCATCGCCGGAACCGGCGCCAACTCCACCAGCGAGGCCATCGCCCTGACCGCCTGTGCCAGGGAGGCCGGCGCCGACGGCGCGCTGCTGGTCACGCCCTACTACAACAAGCCCACGCAGGAGGGGCTGTACCTGCACCATCGTGCCATTGCCGAGGCGGTGGATATCCCGCAACTGCTGTACAACGTGCCCGGGCGCACCGCCTGCGACATGCTGCCGGAAACCGCGGCGCGGCTGGCCGAAGTGCCCAATATCGTCGGCATCAAGGAGGCAACGGCCGAGGTTGACCGCGTGGGCAGGCTGCGCGCCCTGTGCCCGCCGGATTTCGTCCTGCTCAGTGGCGACGACGCCACGGCTCTGGAATTCATGCTTGCCGGCGGCGATGGCGTGATCTCGGTAACAGCCAACGTCGCCCCGGCGCTCATGCGCGAGCTGTGCGCGCTGGCCCGGGCCGGTGACGAGGCAGCCGCCCGCGGCATCGACGAACGGCTGCAGGGCCTGCACCAGGACCTGTTCATCGAGGCCAACCCCATACCGACGAAGTTCGCGCTGGCCGAGATGGGTCTCATCGGCGACGGCATCCGTTTGCCCATGACCTGGTTGTCGCCGGCCTGCCACGATCGGGTGCGCGCCGCGATGACCCGCGCCGGCGTCAGCACCGCTGCATGAACAGCGCCCGCCCCGGCGCTGGCGCGCACCGCTGCCGCCCACGCGCCTTCCGCAGCCTTGTCACCGAATTCATCCCGGGCTGATCGTGCCCGGCGTTCGCAAACCCGTATGATCGATCGTTTGCAGGAGAGTATTCAGCCCATGTCGTTTCGCCTCACCCTGATCGCAATGCTCGGCCTGTTGCTGCCGCTGCTGGGCGCCTGCAGCAAGTACATGCCCAAGCTCGACGAAGTGCTTCCCGACAAGCGCACCGAGTACCGCAAGAGCAAGACGATGCCCGACCTCGAGGTGCCGCCGGACCTGACCACCGATGCCATCCGTGATCGCATGGCCATCCCCGAGGGCGGCGACGTGGCCACTTACTCCACCTACCAGGAGCGCCTGGCCGACCAGCGCAAGGAAAAAGAGCTGGCGCAGGCGGGCGAGGCGGCCCTGCAGAAGCTCGAAAACGAGTACCTGCTGGCCGTCAGCGGTGCGCCGGGCCTGGTCTGGCCGCAACTGCGCACGTTCTGGCAGGAGAACGGCTACACGCTGGAACTCGATGATCCGGAGCTCGGCGTGATGGAAACCGCGTGGCTGGAAAACAGCGAGGCACTGACTCGGGACAAGTTCAAGATCTTCTCCGAACCGGGCGAGGATCCGACCACCACGCTGCTGTACATCTCGCATCTTGGCGAAGAGCTGGTCCCGGAGGGCGAGCAACTGGTGTGGTCGCCCAGGGTGCGCGACGAGGCGCTGGAGGAACGGGTGGTGGGTTCGCTGCGCACAGCCTTCTCGAGCGAGCAGTCCGCGCCGCCGGCCACCGCGCCCGACCGTGTCGCGGCAGCCCCGGCTGCCAGCTCGCAGCCGCGGACAGTGGGCGGCGGCGAGCGCGCCGAGATTGTCAGCGCCGGCGACGGTCGGCTCTACCTTGCCGTGCAGAGCGCCTATACCGAGGCCTGGCGGCTCACCTCGCGGGCACTGCGCGACGCC
This sequence comes from uncultured Gammaproteobacteria bacterium, assembly GCA_964351795.1. Classification (GTDB taxonomy): domain Bacteria; phylum Pseudomonadota; class Gammaproteobacteria; order JADZEE01; family JADZEE01; genus CAYGQN01. Next base: position 317 of record CAYGQN010000450.1, on the reverse strand, counting down.
GGGGTGGAGGTGGAAGCCGAGGATATCGACCGTGGCATCTTCCAGGTCCGTTTTGTCGAGCAGACCGCCTCCAGTGCCAAGAAGAAGGGCGGGATGCTGTCCAAGCTCGCGTTCTGGAAGGGCGGTGATGTCGAGCACGAGTATCGCCTGAGCCTGACCGGCGTCGGCGAGAAGACGGAGGTGGTGGTGCTCGATGCCGAGGGGCGCTGGGATACCAGCGACGCGGCCAGCAGCTTGCTGGCGGCCCTGCACCAGAGGCTCAACGAGGGCGCGTGACGGGCGCCCGGCGATGCGGCGGGCGTCCATCGGCAGTGGCA
>CAYGQN010000449.1:0-3388 GCA_964351795.1 uncultured Gammaproteobacteria bacterium | reverse complement strand
TTCTTGGCTGCCTCGGCCTTCTTGGCTGCCTCGGCCTTTCTGGCTGCCTCGGCCTTCTTGGCTGCCTCGGCCTTCTTGGCTGCCTCGGCCTTTCTGGCTGCCTCGGCCTCGCGACGACGCTGCTCGGCATCGACCTGCTCCGCGGCGGCCTGCTTCTTCGCGTCGCGGGCACGCAGCACGTCGGCATCCACCGCGGTCGCCTGCATGATACTGGTCGGTGCCCGGGGCGGTGGCTTCACCGCCGTGCTCAGGCTGATCGACAGGCCCATGAACATGGCGATGGCGATATGCATGAGCGTGGCCGCGGCAAACGGCCGCAGCATCGGCGGCTGCGCCTGGTCCGGCCGCCGGGCCGCCTGACGGTGCATCCGCTCAGCCATGCCGGTCCGGGATGGTGAACACCCCCGGGGCGCACCACCTGGCCATGCTGACACGGAGGCCGTCAGGCGCCGGACAATGCCGCGGCAGCGGGGCGCACCGGCGTGCAGCCACGCTGCGGCCGGCAGGCGCGGCAAGCCCTGCCGCCCGGCGACCGGACACGCATACGCCACTGTGCGGCTGCTGCACCGTTGCAAAGGACTTTGGAGGGCTTGCGATCATCCTGGCTCGTCCGGAAGTGTTCCGGGGACCCTGGCGGCTAGGGCTCGGGATCGGTCACGAGGCCGACGTCATCAACACCGGCACCCTGCAGACCGGCCATCAGCTCGACCACCGTGCCGTAGGGCACGTTGCGATCACCGCGGATGAGCACCGGGATGTCCGGGTTGTGAGTACGCAGCACCGCGACCCGGTCGGCCAGGGTCGCCAGGTCCACCGGCGCCTCGGGCTCGTCCCCGAATTCGATGTAGAAGCGGCCAGCTGCATCCACGGCCACCAGCAACGGTTCCTGCTCCTGCGGCGGCAGGACTTCCGAGGGCGCGCGGGGCAGGTCCACCTTCACGCCCTGGGTGATGAGCGGCGCGGTGATCATGAAAATGATGAGCAGTACCAGCATGACGTCGATGTAGGGCACGACGTTCATGTCGGACATCATCTTGCGCTGGCGGCGACGGGGATTGCGCATGGCGGGGCTCCGGGGCGGGCTCAGGTGCCGACCTGGCGCTGCAGGATGGCCGAGAACTCTTCCATGAACAGCTCGTAGCGCGTGTACAGCGAATCGATGGCGGCGGTGTAGCGGTTGAAGGCGATGACCGCGGGGATGGCGGCGAACAGGCCCATGGCGGTGGCAACCAGGGCCTCGGAGATGCCAGGCGCCACCATCGCCAGCGTCGCCTGGCCAACATTACCGAGCGACTGGAATGCATTCATGATGCCCCAGACGGTGCCGAACAGGCCGATGTAGGGGCTTACCGAACCCACCGTGGCAAGGAAGGGCAGCGCGGTTTCCAGGCTGTCGATTTCGCGGGTGATGGCCACGCGCATGGCCCGCTGCACCCCGTCCAGGGTATCGGCGGCACCCAGTCCGCGCTTGCTCAGCCGCGCGAACTCGCGGAACCCGGACACGAAAATCTTTTCCATGCCACGGTCACCGGCCTTGCCCTGGCTCATGCGGTTGTACAGTCCGGTGAGATCCTCGGAGCTCCAGAAGCGCTCCTCGAACTGGTCGGCGCCGCGGCGCGCCAGGCGCAACACCCGCCGCTTGGCGATGATCAGCGTCCACGACCACACCGACATCCCCAGCAGCACCAGCATCACCAGCTGCACCAGCAGGCTGGCGTTGAGAATCAGGCTGGCTATGGACAGGTCATGTTGCATGTTCAAACCTCGACACAATGGGGGCTGGCAGGCGCCGCGGGCGCAGGCTGCGGGAATCCACGCAGGCTACCTCGATGTCGGCGCCGACCAGCAGGTCCTCGCCACGCAGGATCTCCTGGTGCATGCCGATGCGCGCACCGCGCAGCTGCGCCAGCGTGGTGGTGACGACAAGCGCATCGTCGAGCTGTGCCGGCAGGCGGAAGTCCACCAACGCCCGGCGCACGGTGAACACGATGCCCGGGTCGGTGCGCAGTTGCTGCTGGTCGAAACCCAGGGCGCGCAGCCACTCCGTACGGGCGCGCTCGCAGTAACGCAGGTAGTTGGCGTGGTAGACGATGCCGCCGGCGTCGGTGTCCTCGAAGTACACGCGCACCGGCCAGGTGAAGGCAGCGGCTGCGCTCATGCCGGTGGCTCACCGAACAGGTCGGGCGAGGGCCCGGCCTCGGGCGGGTTGAAGCCGAAATGCTGCCAGGCGGTACGCGTGGCAACCCGGCCGCGGGCGGTGCGCATCATGAAGCCCTGCTGGATCAGGAAGGGCTCGATCACGTCCTCGATGGTGCCACGTTCCTCGCCAATGGCCGCGGCCAGGCTGTCGATCCCTACCGGCCCGCCGTCGAAGCGCTGGATGATGGCCAGCAACAGCTTGCGATCCATCAGGTCGAAACCATGGGCGTCGACATCCAGCAGATCAAGCGCCCGGCCGGCCACCGTCTCGGTGACCGCGCCGTCCGCCTTCACCTGGGCATAGTCGCGGACCCGGCGCAGCAGGCGATTGGCAATGCGTGGGGTGCCCCGCGCGCGGCCGGCGATTTCCCTGGCCCCTTCGGGCTCGCAGGGCGCGCCCAGGATCTCGGCCGAGCGGCGTACGATGGAGGCCAGCTGCGCGGTGTCGTAGAACTCCAGCCGCTGCACGATGCCGAAGCGATCACGCAGCGGCGAGGTCAGCAGACCGGCACGGGTGGTGGCGCCCACCAGCGTGAACGGCGGCAGCTCGATCTTGATGGCGCGCGCGCCCGGGCCTTCGCCGATGATGATGTCGAGCTGGAAGTCTTCCATCGCCGGGTACAGCACCTCTTCCACCACCGGGCTGAGACGATGGATCTCATCGATGAACAGCACATCGCGCGGTTCCAGGTTGGTGAGCAATGCGGCGAGATCGCCGGCACGCTCCAGGACGGGCCCGGAGGTCTGACGCAGGTTCACGCCCATCTCGGCGGCGATGATGTTCGCGAGCGTGGTCTTGCCGAGGCCCGGCGGCCCGAAGATCAGCACGTGGTCCAGCGCTTCGGCCCGCGTGCGCGCGGCATTGATGAAGATGTCCATCTGCTCGTGGACCTTCGGCTGGCCGACGAAATCGGCGAGCCGGCGCGGGCGCACGAGGTTGTCGGTGCGCAGGTCCTCGCCCGAGGCATCCGGGGTCAGGGCCGGGTTGTCGGGGCTCATCGGCTGCTGTCACCTCCGCGGCTGGTATCGAAACCCCGGGTGTCGGGGCAGGGCCCGGGGCGGCCGTCCTGCTCCGGCGTGGCTGCCCCTGTCAGGACAGTATTAACGCGCGTGCGGGCTGAACGGGGTTGAAACGGGATCCGAGCCGGCATTTCAGCCCCGCACCATCGCCTTCAGGGCATCGCGGATG
>CAYGQN010000448.1:0-3404 GCA_964351795.1 uncultured Gammaproteobacteria bacterium | reverse complement strand
CTGCAGCGCCCGGGACAGCACCCCGACATCGGCCGCGGCCAGGTTGAGGCCCTTGGCGCCGGTGGGCGGCACGATGTGCGCGGCATCACCGGCCAGGAACAGGCGCCCGAACCGCATCGGCTCGGCGACGAAACTGCGCAGGGGGGCGATGCTTTTCTCGATTGACGGGCCGGTGATCATCGCCTGCGCCACATCCTCGGGCAGACGCTGCCGCAGCTCGTCCCAGAAGCGCGCATCGGGCCAGTCCTCGACCTGGTCCTCGAGCGAACACTGCACGTAGTAGCGCGAGCGGCTTCGCGAGCGCATGGAGCACAGGGCGAAGCCGCGCGCATGACTGGCGTAGATGAGTTCATCGGCCACCGGCGGGGTGTCCGACAACACCCCCAGCCAGCCGAACGGATACACCCGCTCGAAGGTCTGCAGGGCCGCCGCCGGCACGCTGCGGCGACAGGTTCCGTGGAAGCCATCGCAGCCGGCGATGAAATCGCAGTGCAGCGTCCGTTCGGTGCCGCCCGAGCGCCAGCTGACGTGCGGCGAACTGCCATCGAAATCGTGGACGGCGACGTTTCCGGCCTCGAATACCAACCGGCCACCGGCGGCCAGGCGGGCCTCGAACAGGTCTTTCGTGAGCTCGGTCTGGCCGTAGACCATCACCGTGCGGCCACCGGTCAGGCCACTGAGGTCAATGCGCTCCCGGCGCCCGTCGAAAGCAATGCTGAACCCCTCGTGCACCAGGCCTTCCCGGTGCATGCGCTCGCCAACGCCGGCCTCGTCGAGAAGCGCCACGGTGCCGGCCTCCAGCACTCCGGCGCGGATCCGCGCCTCCACGTGCGCCCGCGAACGCTGCTCGATGACGACATTGTCGATGCCGGCGCGATGCAGCAACTGCGACAACAGCAGCCCGGCCGGCCCGGCACCGACGATACCCACCTGGGTGCGCATGCTCACAGGGGCGCGGCGGCCTCAGCCGATGGACTCGTCGCCGCCGAAGACTTCGTTGATGATCTGGGCGCCATTGTTGAAGGCGGACAGGCCGCGGAACAGGAACGCCAGGCCGGCGACGGCATGCAGTTCCTCGCGGGTGGCGCCGGCCCGCCTGGCGGCGATGGCATGGATCTTCGCGGCCGGCGCCAGGTTGGTCAGCAGGCAGGCAAACAGGATCATCTGCGAAGTCTTCACGTCCAGGCAGTCCGGGTACATCACCCGCTTGCGCATCTCCTCCACCGCGTCGAGCGTCTCCGGCGCCACCTCCATGCCCAGCGCGACCCGGTGCTGGATTTTCGGCGGCACGAAGCCGAGCAGTTCCTCGTAGATCTCGAAGTACTCTTCCTTTGTTGCCATGCGGACCTCCCCGCTGCTGGTTTGGATGGTGATGAACGGCTCAGGCCGCCAGTGCCGGGCTGCAGGCGAAGCACAGGTTGCCGCTGCCGGAGGACTGGGCGTAGGCACTGAAGCGCCGGCTGCCGAAGCCCTGCCCTGCCATGGCATCAAGCGCGCCGAGAAAGCCGGCAACGACACGCCCGCCCATTTCGCCGACCGCCTGCTGCGCGTACTCGGGCAGCCAGTCGATGGCCTCGCCGACGGCACCGCGTTCGAGCATGTCCAGAAGGCGCAAATCCAGCGCCTGCCGCTCTGCCGTGGGCCAGGCTTCGGGCCCGCGCACCAGGGCGTGCGTCAGTGCGGTGCTGGCGATGAAGGCCACGCGGCGGCCGCTGGCGCGGGCGGCGGCATCGACAAGCCGGCCCACCTGCAGGCACTCGTCGAGGTCGGAAAGAATGACCGTGGGCAGGGTCACCACCGGCAGGCTGGCGTCCGGATCGAGGTACTTCAGCGGCACGTAGCAACCGTAGTCCCAGTGGTAATGCGCGCAGTCATTGAGGCGGAACGGTACGCCCGCCGCGGTGGCGCTGGCCGCCAGGGCACGGGCAAGCTCGGGATCACCGCGATAGCGGTAGGGCAGGCCGGGGATGAGCTCGGGCGCCTCCTCGGCCACGCAATAGCCGGCGTGCTCGGCGTGCGCCGTGGCATACCAGTTGAAGGTGGACACCCAGTGCGTGCTCTGCAGCACGATGCAATCCGGGGCAAGCTCGCGCAGCCACTGCCCGAGCATGCGCGAACCCTCGATGAGCGGTTGCACGAACGCCGGCGCGGTATCCTCCATGCCCATGCGCGGTGTATGCGGCGCGATGATGCTGGCGATGATGCCTGCCATGCCTGCTCCCCGTGGTGCCACATCCGTGCGCCTCGGCGCGACGGATATCATTATACGTATAAGAGTACACGAAACACGGAAAGGATGAATCAATGGCCGAAGGCACGACTGAATCCGGAGGGCGCGCTGGCGGGCAACTGCATGACAGCCCCGGGCACCTGGTGCGACGGCTGCACCAGAACATGACAGCCGCTTTTGCCCAGGCGATGGGTGGCGTGGACATCAACAACGTGCAGTTCGCCGCGTTGAAAGCCATCGAGGCGCTGGGGCCGACCACGCAGCGCAGCATCGCCGACTACATCGCCATGGAGCCGAGCAACATGCATGGCCTGCTGCACCGCCTGCAGCAGCGGGGGCTGATCAGCATCCGCCCGGACCCCGGCGATCGCCGGCGCAGCGAAATCCGCCTGGCGCGGCCGGGCCGGGCGCTGCTGGCAAGGCTGGCACCACGCGAGCGGCAGGTGGGCCCGGCCTTCCTGGCGCCGCTGGACGCGCACGAGCAGGCTGAATTCCTGCGCCTGCTGCGCAAGCTCGTGCTGGCCGCGGACTGAGCAGGACAGTGGCAGGGTCGCGGATGCCCCGCTGGCGGGGCACCGCTTCGCCAGCCCTGAGGACACCCCCGCCGCGGCGCAGACCTGCAGCCCGCGGCCGCTGCTCTACCAGCTGTTGCGCAGTTCGCGCAGCTTCAGAAACACCGTGCGCGCGTCGGGCCTGGCACCGATGTCGGGGAACTTCTCCTGCAGGCGGGCGATGACAGTCGGGCTTTGCAGGCGGAAGAAGGTGTTGATCTCCTTCTCCAGCGCCAGCGTGGTGACCATCGCGGCGGCCGGGTCCTGGGCCTCGGCGCGCTCGACCAGCTGCGCGGCCGCGGCGTTGTCGGGCTCGCGGTCGAGGGTGAAGCCGAGGTTGTTGGCAAGGTAATCGTGGCCGGGGTAGATGCGCGTGCTGTCCGGCAGCCGTGCCAGCTGGGTCACAAAGGTGTCGTACAGCTCCTCTGGATGGCCGCCGTTGTGGCAGTTGCCCGCCCCCGCGTTGAACAGTGTGTCACCGCAGAACAGCGCCGGCTGCTCCGTGTGCGAGAGCAGGCATACGTGCGCCATCGTGTGGCCCGGGGTGTCCAGGGCCTCCAGCTCGACGCTGCGCCCCACGCGGATGATGTCACCGGCCTGCAGGCCGCGGTCCAGGCCCGGTA
>CAYGQN010000447.1:0-3407 GCA_964351795.1 uncultured Gammaproteobacteria bacterium | reverse complement strand
GGCCGGGGTACGCAGCATTGATCACGAACCGCTGGCGGGCGGTGTGCTCGACGCGGCGCGGGAGCCTGGCCTGTGGCGCCTGCTGGCCGCGGCCATCAACTGCACCGGCGGGCCCGATAACCCCGCGCAGCAGGGTGAGGACAGCCGCGCCGCGGAAGCGCTGGTGGCCCGCGCCATCGATTACGTGCACGCCACGCTCACCGAGGAGGTGGGGCTGGACGACATCGCCGCCGCGGTGGGCGTGAGCCGCCGGACGCTGGTGCGCCATTTCCGCGGCCGCCGCGGCATCTCGCCGATGACACTGCGCCGGCGCCTGCGCCTGCAGCGTGCGCACGAGGAACTGCTGGCCAGTGATCCGGCCCGGGTCCGCGTGGTGGACGTGGCCTATCGCTGGGGCTTTTTCAACCTCGGCCATTTCGCCGGCCTGTACCGGCGCGTGTTCGGCTGCACGCCGTCGCAGTCGCTGCGGGTGTGCGGCACGGGCGCATGAACCGGACGATCGACATCGCGCAGCTGCGCGAGTGGTACGACAAGTCGCTTGAACTGGTGGTGGGTTGGGCCACCAGCCCGCAGTTCTACGCCCAGTGCGCCGCCATCCTGCTGGCGCTGATCCTCGCCTGGTCGCTGGCGCGGGTGCTGCTGCGCAGTGCCGCCATCCTGCGCGAAGAACCCCAGCCCGGGCCCATGTTCCTGTTCCGGCGCAAGCTCCACCAGGCAGGCGAACTGCTGTTTCCCCTGCTGAACATCCTGTTGCTGGGCATTGCCGTGGAGGTTGCGACGCTGGCTGTGCAGCAGTCCTGGCTGGTGCGCATCGCCCAGAGCCTGGCCGTGGTGTTTCTGCTGTACAGCTTCATCAGCCGCTTCGTCAGCAATGCGCTGGTGCGCAAGCTGTTCAAGTGGATCGGCGTGCCCATGGCCGTGCTGCAGGTGTTCGGGTGGCTGGATGACGTCACCACCTACCTGGATGGCATCAGCTTCCAGATTGGCAATATCCGCCTGTCGGCCTACGCGCTGGTGCGGGTGGCACTGTTCGGCGCCCTGTTGTTCTGGCTGGGCCGTAGCTCCAGCGCCACCGGTCAGCAGCTCATCCGCCGCCAGGAAGACCTCGATGTGAGCACCCGCGAGGTGTTCGCGAAGCTGTTCCAGATTTCCGTGTTCTTCGTGGTGTTCCTGCTGCTGCTGCAGGTGATGGGCATCAACCTCACCACGCTGGCGGTGTTCGGCGGCGCCGTGGGCGTTGGCCTGGGTTTCGGCCTGCAGGCGATTGCCTCGAACTTCATTTCCGGGCTCATCATCCTGCTGGACCGCTCCATCACGGTGGGCGATTACGTGGAGATGGAAGACGGCCGCGCCGGCACGGTGCGCGAGATGACCATGCGCTCGACCACCCTGGAAACCTGGGAAGGCAAGGTCATCGTGGTGCCGAACGAGAAGTTCATCACCAGCAACATCGTCAACTGGACGCACAACAACACCCGCCAGCGCTATTCGCTGGAGTTCGACGTGGCGTACAACACCGATCTGCACCGCCTGTTCGACATCCTGCGCGAGCTGGTGGCCAGCCATCCGCAGGTGTGCAGCGGGCCGGCCTACTCCCGGGAGGAGCAGCCGGATGCGGAGATCGCCGGCTTCAACGATTCCGGCGTCGGCATCCTGGTGGAGTTCTGGATGGAAGGCATCGACGATGGCCGTAACCGGGTCGGTGCCGACCTGCTGCTGATGATCTGGGATGCCCTGCATGAGCACGGCATCGAGTTCCCGTTCCCGCAACGCGAGGTACGGGTGCTGAACCCGGGTGAGCTCGGCGCTGCCCGGCCGGGGCCGGCCTGAGCTAGTCCTCCGGACCGGGCGGCTCGAAGGCGCCCGGGTCCTCCAGCGGTATCAGGGCCCGCCGGTCGTACAGCCCGCGCGGCTGCCGGGCCAGCTCGCTGAGCCAGCCGTCGATGTCGCCCGGGGCTGCCGCGGGGGCGTCCAGCCCCTCGAGCAGACCGGCCAGGTCCGGGTCGATGTCAGGGGCCGGCATGTTGGCCCGGCCTGTCACGGCGTGTCTCGCGCATGCCATCATCATGGCATCGTGTTGCCGCGATGCCAAAGCCCGGAGGGCAGAGCAATGGCCTACGGAACGATTCTTCTGCTGGTCGTCATCATTGGTCTGGCCATGACCTTTCGCGTGGAACAGGCACGCCGCCGCGGCCTGTGGTGGTCCTGGTTGCTGGCCGCCCTGCTGGCCGGCGGTGGCTGCGCGGGTGCGCTCGGCTGGGTCGGCGCCGAGACCAGCGGCCGCGATAACCTGTTCCACATGGTCAACCCGCTGGTATGGACGGGCCTGTTCGTCGCCGGTGCGGTGATGCTGGTGATCAACGCCGTTCGTGTTTTCACCGATGCGTCGCAACCACGTCAAGGCGAGCCCCGCTCGCTGCCGCGCGACGACGACGACACTTCCCCGCCGCCCTGAAGCGGGGGGCCGTGGCGTGCGGCGGGCCTGCCTGGCGGCGTCGCTTCGTGCGTTCCAACGGGAGGATCGGGCAGGCCGTCACCACTGCGCCGGCTGGCCCGTCGCGCCCGGGTCGAGTAGGCTCATCGCCCCGCCCACTGATTGTTCGACACCGGAGAGGAACATGAAGATCTACGATTGCCAGATGGCCCCCAACCCACGTCGCCTGCGGATATTCGTCAAGGAGAAGGGGCTGGACATTCCCATGCAGGAGGTGGACCTGCTGGGCGGCGAGAACCTTCAGCCCACCTACCTCGCCATCAACTACCAGGGCCTGATCCCGGCGCTGGAACTCGATGACGGCACCATCCTCACCGAGGTGCCGGCCATCTGCCGCTACCTGGAGTCACTGCACCCCGAGCCCAATCTCATGGGCACCGACCCGCTGGAGACGGCCCAGATCGAGGCCGCCGAGCGCTGGGCCGAGATGAGCGGCATGCAGGCCATGGGCGAGATCTTCCGCAACAAGGTCGACTTGCTGAAGGACCGCGGCATGCCGGGCATGAGCGGCATCCCGCAGATCCCCGCGCTGGTGGAGCGTGGCGAGAAGCGACTGCAGGCATGGGTGGCGCAACTGGACGCGCAGCTTGGCAAGCATGAATACGTGGCCGGCAAGCGCTATTCGCTGGCGGACATCACCGCCTTCTGCGTGTGTGATTTCGCGGCGGCGGCCGGCGCGCCGGTGCACGAGGGCTCGCCCAACATCAAGCGCTGGTACGAGGCGGTGGCGGCGCGGCCCGCGACGAAGGTCTGAACGCAGCGGGGCGGGTCATCGCCGCGACACCCACCTCAAGCAACGGCAACCCGAACGAAGCCATCGAACCCGACCCCGGCGCATTCGCGGCTGAAGCCGCTCCTACGGGGTTGGGCCAGGCGCCGGGGGTGTTCGCGGCTGAAGCCGCTCCTACGGGGG
>CAYGQN010000446.1:0-3440 GCA_964351795.1 uncultured Gammaproteobacteria bacterium | reverse complement strand
CAACCGGAAAAAACTGCCGGCTACTGCTTCATCCACCATAAGCATCTCGCGGATTCACTCGGAAACCACGCTTCGAGCGCCGCAGAGTCGCCCGGTAATCTATGCCTGTCCTAGTTATTTGTTGCTACCGCAGTCCATGGCTGTCCCGGACTCTGCGTTGGTCCCGGACTCTGTGGCTGTCCCGGACTCTGCGATGTCAATCGATGCCTGTCCTAGTTATTTGTTCCGCTGATTTCCCGGACTCTGATTTGCATGGCTGTCCCGGACTCTCGGTGCGTGCCTGAACGAGGCCGAGTCGCCCTACCGCAGTCCATGGCTGTCCAGGACTCTGCTGCAGTCCATGGCTGTCCCGGACTCTGGCCGGACTCTGCGTATATCGCCATCGATAGCATCGGCATCATCTTCACCACCAACCGAATGTTCGAGAAAAGCAAGACATGCGAGCATAGGTCCAGCGATGTCCATGGCTGTCCCGGACTCCCGCCGTCCCGGACTCCCGCCTCCCGGACTCCCGCGAACCAGGCGCCGCCCGCCCTTGTTCAGATGTGACGCGCGGCCAGTCTGCGGGTGGCGCCCAGCAGCAACAGCAGGCCGAGCAGTAGCGTTCCCGGCCAAGGCAGCAGGGGCACCTTCTGCTGACTCGGCGCCGGCCTGGAAGCGGCATCCAGGGGATTGCTGCCAGCGGCCAGCTCGATTCCATCCGGCACACCATCGGCATCCGAATCCGGGTTCAGCGGATCGGTCATATGAACATTGACCTCGTCACCGTCGTCGAGGCCGTCGTTATCACTGTCGGCGTCTTCCCACGCCAGACCAGCGATGATTTCCTGGTCGTCCGTCAGCCCGTCACCGTCGGTGTCCGGGAAGGTGTAGCTCAGCATCTGTAGCACTTCCGTGGACTCGTCCTGGGACAGCCTGTCGACGAAGGTGTTCACTTCCGTCAGCCGGCCGATGCCTTTCGCAAGATACATAACCGAATGCAGGCTGGCATCGATGAGCAGGCCATCCGAAGTTCCGATCACCTGCAAGTCCACCTCGACGATGGCAACACGGCGCGTGCCGAGCGCCACGGAGATGTAAAGGTCTGTCCAGTCCACCAGGGTCGCTGTCGCGGTATACGGAAACGACAGCACGCCGATGCCTTCAAGGGTGTACTCGAATTGCCCCGCGCTGGTGATGACGTCACCGATTCGCGGCTGTGCGTTCAGCAGCTTGACCGGCGGATAGCGAAGCAGTTGGTCACCGTTGTCATAGGCGATGCCATGCTGGTGCAGGCCGTCCTGCTGTGTGTAGTAGCTCACCGAATTCTGCGCCGACTGCACGATCCCGTGCGCCGACCAGCCCGGGAAGCGATCGACCGGCCCGATCACGGTTTGCGTATGGGCGAACGGGGGAACGTCACGGTAAACCCACTGCGTGCCGGGGATGAGTGGCAGCAACTCCCATGCCGTGGGCAACGCCTCCACCGATAGGCGCTGCACGGCCTGGTCGTTACCGGCGTCCAGATCCGGACCGGGGCCGACGAGGCTTGCAATCAGTTCAGTCTCTCCGCCTTCCATTGGCCGCACGGCCACCGAGAAGCTGGTCGATTGCCCGCCAGCGATCGTCCCGGCGTCGCAGCTCAGCGAGGTAGTCCCCGTGCAGGCGAGCCCGCCCTGTGTCACGCCCAGGAACTCGACCCCGGCGGGAATCTCCAGCGCGACAATAACCACCGCGCCAGGATTGGCGGCGGACAGGTTACCCGCGGTGATTGTCAGTTCGACCACTTCCCCTGCCAGAAGGCTGTCCGTGGCGGCATCGATGCTGATACCGACGTCCGGTTCATCCTCTTCGATCACGACTGTGGCAGCCGCCTCGCCGGTCAGCGTAAAGCCGTTGCTGCCCGCCATCTCCCGGGCGATGACCGCACCGCCTGTCGCGCCCTCGAGGCGAACCTCGAACTGCCGCGCACCCTGCAGAAGGCTGTCGTCCAGGATTGTCACGGGCAGCGTCTTGCAGCCCCCCTCGCCGTCGCCGAAGCTGACCTCGGTCGCGGCGATCGGAGTGAAGTCCTCACCCGGGACCGCGTCATCGAACGTGGGTGCAAGCGAGGCCCCCGTTGCCATCAGGGCGCTGGCGGCGCCGCCAGTGGCGCCCGCGCGGCAGACACCCACACCGACCATGCCCGCGCTCTCGGCAACCGCGTAGCTGCTCTGCTGCAGGTAAAGGTAGCCCCGGGTTGGCGTAATGGCGGCACACAGGCCGACAGTCGTGAGCGTGACGAATCCTGCGTCGTCCGGCAGCACCAGGAAATCCAGCGTTGTTCCCGCGGTTTGCGGGCAGGCCAGCGGATAACTGGCGGCCTCGATGAACAGGTCGGTATCGAAGGCACGGATGGTTCCGGTCAGCGTTGGCGCCACGTATACGATTGGTGACTGGGGAGCGAACCCGGGGGTGCCCGGTGCGGTCAGGCCCGCCTGGGTGATGTCCGCCGTGCGCAGGACCTGACCGCTGCCAATGGCGATGAATGTACCGGCGCTGTTGACGGACAGCCTGTTGGTGCCTGACACGGAACCGTGATCATCCTCGGCCGCGATCGGCGCCGAAGGTGTCGACAGGTCGAGCCGGTACAGTGAGTTCGGCGAGAAACCCGTCCCGACGAACAGGTCCAGCCCGTCCTCGGACAACGCCAACGTGGGGCTGGCGCGGATGATACGCTGATTGGCCACACGGGCCGCGATCACCCCCTGATTGATGTCCGCGCGCACCACGTAGGCGAAGCCGCCGCTACCGGGATTGCTGGTGACGAACAATACGCCGGGGCTTGCCTCCACCACATCCCAGGTGCGCGCATCACCAAGTTCGACGGAAAGGTTATAGGTGTCCGCCACGGCCCACAGGTCGAGGTCCACCGCCGCCACGGCGCCGGCCCCGTTGAGTGCCACGAACAAGCGGTTCCCGTCCAGCGACAGCGCGATACCCCGCGGTGGATGGCTCAGTTCCAGGCTGTCGACGATTTCGAAGCTCGTCGCCGAAATCGCGACAAGGCGGTTCTCGCCCGGCAGGCTGACGTAAAGGCGCTCGCGCCGGGCATCGTGCACGAGCTGATGGCCGGCAACGGTAAGGGCGGCCTGGGCGGAAACCACGGGTGATGCGACCACCGGGGCCGGATCGTCCTCCTCGATGGTGAGCTGCGCTTCCCACTGGATCCGGCCGGCACCGCCACTCGGCGTTAGATTGAGCCGGAAACGGCGATCAACGGCATCGGGCTCGCCATTGTCGACCAGACCGATGCTGAATGGCTTGCAACCGCTTTCACCGTCGGCAAACACCACCGGCGTAGCCGGCATCGTGTAGTGCGTGCCCGCCTGGGCCGTGTCGTCGATGGCACTGACCGCGGCCGCTACGGAACCTGTATCCCCCCCGCCCCGCCATACCGACACCGACCCCCTGCCCGCCGC
>CAYGQN010000445.1:0-3448 GCA_964351795.1 uncultured Gammaproteobacteria bacterium | reverse complement strand
TGTCGACTTGCCGGTGTTGGGCCGGCCGATGATGGCCAGCAACGCGCAGCGGGTCTGCTCATCCGCGGTTGCGAGGTTCATTCGCCCTGCCCTGCCAGGATGGCCAGCACCGCGGCGGCGGCAGCCTGCTCGGCGCGGCGCCGGGAACTGCCAGAGGCCTGCGTCGGCGGCAAATCCAGCCCCTCGGTCTGGCAGCTGACGATGAACTCGCGCTCGTGCGGCTCGCCGTGCGTTGCCACGAGCGTGTACTCGGGCAGGGCGAGCCGGCGGGCCTGAAGCAATTCCTGCAGGCGCGTTTTCGGGTCCTTGTCGACGCGGCCGGGCTCGAGTTCCTGAAGCCGGCGGGCGTACAGGCGGGCAATCAGGGCATTGGCCTCGACCTCACCGGCATCCACGAGCACTGCACCGATCAGGGCCTCGAGGGTATCGGCCAGTATCGAATCACGTCGCCAGCCACCGCTGCGCAACTCGCCCGGGCCCAGGCGAATGCATTCCCCAAGGTCGATCTCGCGGGCGATTTCCGCCAGCGTGGAACGCTTCACCAACGAGGCCCGGGTGCGACTGAGCACACCTTCGTCCAGGCCCGGGAAGCGCTGGTAGAGTTCGCGGGCTATCGCGAAGCCGAGGAAGGCGTCGCCGAGAAACTCGAGGCGCTCGTTGTTGCTGGCGCCGCTGCTGCGATGGGTCAGTGCCAGTTCCAGCAGACCACGGTCGGCGAAACCCAGCCCGAGGCGCTGCTCGACCCGGCCCGGGACGGCGTCATCAATCGCCATGGCAGGGCCGGGGGAACGCAGACTCGTGCAATGCAGGCCGCTCAGGGCAGCATGACCGACTCGTCGATTTTCAGCACGAGGTCGAAGGGGCCGAACAGCGGGCCACGCTTCTCGTAGTTCATGCGCACCACCTTGCGGCCGGTTTTCTTGTCACGCAGGACCTTGGCGGCCTGGCCGATATTGCGCTCGTGGAAGGTATCGACATCGTTCACTTCCATGTTGCGCAGCATGAGATCGTAAATATCACGCTTGGACTTGGTGGAAACACCCGGCTGCTTGGATACGTAGGCGAGCGTGTTGCGGATTTTCATCCATTCGTTGAGCAACGGCCACATTTTCATGAACGTAACCAGTACCGCGAACAGCAATGCCGAGGCGATGATCATGCCCGTGAGCGTGATACCCCGCTGGTGCCGCCTGCCGGATGCCAGTGCCATAACGCTACCCCCGATGGAATTTGCCATTACCTGATGACGTCGCCGATCCGGCGCCAGTCCACTCCGCCATTGCGGCTATCCCAGTTCATCCAGATGAGAAATGCCCGGCCAATGAGATTCTCATCGGGAACAAAGCCCCAGTACCGGCTGTCCTTACTATTATCACGATTATCCCCAAGCACAAAATACTGCCCCTGCGGTACCAGGGTCTCCATCGAATACGAAGGCCGGCGTGTGATGAGGATCTCATGGGGGGCGCCCGGCAGCTGCTCCAGCCGCAGGCTGGCACCGGTGTGGGAGGCGCCCTGGCCGACCCCCACGTAGCTGCCAAGCATCTCCTGGGGCACCTTCTCGCCGTTCACGTACAGCATCTTGTCCCGGTAGGCGATGCGATCACCGGGGATGCCCACGACCCGCTTGATGTAAGGCGTGCTCGGATCTTCCGGATAGCGGAACACCACCACGTCGCCGCGCTCGGGCGCACCGAGTTCAATCACCTTGGTGTTGGCCACCGGCAAACGGATGCCATAGGTGAACTTGTTCACCAGGATGAAATCGCCGATCAGCAGTGTGGGCATCATCGAACCGGAGGGGATCCGGAACGGCTCCACCAGGAAGGAACGCAGCACCAGCACAATAAGGAAGATGGGAAAGAAACTGCGGGCATAGTCCACCAGCAGTGGTGGCGGCGGTTCGATCGCCTCGTCGGCGCCGGCCGCCTCGGCGGCGGCGACCGCCCGGGCCCGACGGCGTCGCGCGAACAGCAGCTCGTCGATACCCCAGACCAGGCCACTGGCGAGAACCAGGCCGAGCAGCACCGCAGCAAAGTCGACGTTCATTTTTCCTTCCCGACACTCAGGACGGCCATGAAGGCCTCCTGCGGTATTTCCACCGAGCCCACCTGCTTCATCCTTTTCTTGCCCTCTTTCTGCTTCTCCAGCAGCTTGCGCTTGCGGGTGATGTCGCCACCGTAACACTTCGCGGTCACGTTCTTGCGCATCGCCTTCACCGTCTCCCTGGCGATGACCTGGTTGCCGATGGCGGCCTGGATGGCGACTTCGAACATCTGCCTGGGAATGATCTCGCGCATTTTCTGAACCAGGTCGCGGCCACGGCGCTGGGCCTCGGACCGGTGCACGATGACTGACAAGGCATCCACCCGATCACCGTTGATGAGCACGTCCAGTTTGACCAGGTTGGCGGCCTGGTAGCGCAGGAAGCCGTAGTCGAGCGAGGCATAGCCACGCGTCGCCGACTTCAGGCGATCGAAGAAATCGAACACCATCTCGCTCATCGGCAGCTCGTAGCCGATGGAGACATGCCGGCCAAGATAGTTGAGGCGGTTCTGCACGCCACGCTTTTCCACACACAGGGTGATGACGGCGCCGACGTAGTCGTGCGGCACCAGGATATCCACCTGCACGATGGGCTCGCGCACCTCGGCGATGGTGTTCTCGGCCGGCAGCCTGGCCGGGTTGTCCACGAGCACGGCCTCGCCGCCGGTGGTGATCACCTCGTACACCACGGTTGGCGCAGTGGTGATGAGGTTGAGCTGGTACTCGCGCTCCAGCCGCTCCTGGATGATCTCCATGTGGAGCATGCCGAGAAAACCGCAGCGGAAGCCGAAGCCGAGGGCCTGGGAGTTCTCGGGCTCGAATTGCAGGGCCGCGTCGTTGAGCGACAGTTTGGACAGCGCGTCGCGGAAGGCTTCGTACTCGCTGGAGTCCACCGGGAACAGCCCGGCGAACACGTTCGGCTTGATCTTCTTGAAGCCCGGCAGCGGCGACTGCGCAGGGCGGCCGGCATCGGTGAGCGTATCGCCGACCGGGGCGCCGTCCACCTGCTTGATGCCGGCTACCAGCCAACCGACCTCGCCGGTCCCGAGGCACTCCTGCGGCAGACGCTTGGGCGTGAAGATGCCGACTGCATCAACCTGGTAGTCGCGACCGGTGGACATGACCCGCACCTTGGTGCCCTTGCTCACGCGCCCGTCCACCACGCGAATCAGCGAGACCACGCCCAGGTAGGGGTCGAACCAGGAATCGATGATCAGGGCTCGCAGGGGACCCTCGGTCTCACCCTTGGGCGGGGGCACGCGTTTGACCAGCGCCTCCAGGATGTCGTCGATGCCCACCCCGGTCTTGGCGCTCACCATGACGGCATCACTGCTGTCGATGCCGATGACGTCCTCGATTTCCGCGCGGACGCGGTCCGGCTCGGCCGCCGGCAGGTCGATCT
>CAYGQN010000444.1:0-3455 GCA_964351795.1 uncultured Gammaproteobacteria bacterium | reverse complement strand
GCCCGGGCCGCTCCGGCACCGGAGAATTCGCTTGCGGCCGTTGCGTTCAGGCGGCGCAGGCTGCCGGGTGTCTGCAGACTGTTCTCGCCAGTTGCCTGCACAGTGCCGATGTTCGCAGCGACGCGCGCAGTCCCGACTCCGTCGCCTGCCTGCGCGCCGGTGCCGCCGCGTGAATATGCGCTTACAAGAACGTTGCCTGCACTGCTTGCGTTCGCGTTGGCGATAGCTTCCCCGCCGCTGCCGGCGCCGCTTGTGCCGCCATAGGCCTGCGCCGTGGCAGTCGCACGACCACCGGCGTCATGGTTTGCGATAGCGGTCGACATGGCTCGCCCGCCAAGCAGGTCGCCGGCCCCGCCATTTGCCGTACCCAGCGCATCTGCAACAGCGTTGCCGCTGGCCATACTGATAGCATCAGCGAATGCATCTCCTCCGCTGCTACCGGTGCCGCCAGAACTCACGGAAACCGCAACGCTCTTGCCGTGGGAATTGGCAGCGCTGGCCGAAGAGTCCGCCCGGCCGCCCTTCAGGTCGCTGGAATCACCACCGTTCGCCAACACACTGACTTCCAGGAGGGCGTTGTGCGCCGCGCGGGTCAGTGCACTCAGCGCATTGCCGCTTCGTCCGGCAACCGCATGCTGGCTGAGGTGCAGGTTTCCTGTGGTGGAACCGTTGACCTTGTCGACCAGGCTCACTGACAACGCCGATTGCGGGCTGTTGATGTCGGCCAGATTGCCGCCAGCCGCCCCTTTCACAACTCCGCGGACGGTTACCTCGCCACCTCCTGTGGATTCACCCCAGACGGTTCCGAGTGTCGCGGTTCCTGCAGCCCCGGCCTGGCCGTTGATGCTCCATCCTCCGGACCCCGCCTCTGCTGTTGCAGCAGCCTCGACCTCGCCGGCACCGGTCAGGCTGATTTCACTGAACGCTGCCCCCCCTTGACCACCGTCCCCGGTTGCGCGGAAAGCAAACCCGCCGTCGCCGCCGATGGCCTCCACGGCGCCGTGCAAAATGGCTGCCAGGTTATCGGTCAGTGCCAGCGTGGATTGGGCATTACCACCAGCGCCAGCCAGCTGTGGCGCATTGCCACCGGCCTCGGCGCCGCCCCCGTCGCCGCCGCGAGCCAGTTGGAACAAGTCCAGCAAGCCTGTCGTGGAGCCGCTGACGGCGTCAGCCAGTGATGCGTCACCACCGGCACCGCCGATGACACTGGCGGCGCCATCGCCGCCGATACTGCTGGCGGAAACCTGGACGGTGCCGCCGCCGGTCGAGTGGCCCTCGGCCTCGGCACGGCCTGTGCCGCCCGCACCTCCATTTGGCCCGGTGACGATGTCGATTCCTCCGCCACTCGGAAATACGGTACCAGCATCACCACCTTCAGCGAAGGCAGAGACGCTCACAGGGTTGCCGCCTTCATTGCGCCCGAAAGCAAACGCATCGGCGTCACCACCATTGCCGGAGTTCCCGAGGCGAGAAGATAAAAAGCGATTGGCACCACCAGTGCCGCCCTGCGCGTAAGCCTCGGCTGAGACATGGGCATTGCCGTGAGCAAGGCCCTCCGCCCGGCTACGGGCGCTGCCACCGTCGGTGGCACTGCCAATGCCTTCCGCACCGCCGCCGACACCGCCGCCAGCCATCGACCGGGCCACGGCCTGGGTATCATCTGCCCAGGTCTCGGCCCTGGCCTCCGAGTGGGCAGTGCCTGCCTGCCCTCCCCGGTTGCCTGCCACGTCCGTAGGACCAGCCGCGAAGCCGCCACCGCCGCCGGTTGCAGAGCTGATTGCCTCCGCAGAGCCAGTCAGATTGCCGGCCTCGGCATAAACAATCGCGGTCCCGCCATCTCCGGCTGTGCCAACAGGTGCTGAAGCACGGCGACTGCCGCCGCTACCGGCAGTACCAGTCACCTCCAGTGTCAGTGATTCGTTACTCACCAGCTTGGTAAGGCTGTTGAAGGCGTTTCCACCCCGGCCCGATTGCCCAACCGAGGCGCTGGTGGCGTTCACGCCGGCGCCCGAGCCAGCCTGGACAAGCTGCCTGAGTGTCAATGCGCCCGAGGTCGCACCATCGACCTTGTCTGTCAGAGAGACGTTGCGGCCGTCGCTCGCGTTGCCCGGGCCGCGAACCTGGCCACCCGATCCACCCCAGATGCGTCCAGTGACATCAACGTTGCCACCGCCTGTGGATTCTGCAAAAACGATCCCTAGTTCGGGGATGCCGCTGGGCGCGCCGTCGCTGACGCCCGAAACGGCTCCTCCCGAGCCGGCTAAAGAGAAAGCATGCGCTGTGACCGCCGCTTGCCCGGTCAGATGGATACTTGCGAGCGCGTCTCCACCAGTGCCGGCGCTGGTACTAAACAACGAGGCGTCGCCGCCTGTCCCGCCTACAGCCAATACGGACCCATTGAGCGGCCCGCCGCCGGCGTTCGTTGCGGTGAGGAGCGATTGCGCTGCGCCGCCCGTCCCGGCAGCACTTGTGCTGCGACTCGCACCACCGTCACCGGCCCGTGCCTCCTGTTCCAGGGTCAAGGTGCCAGCCGTTGAACCGTTGACGGCGTCGATCAGTGTGACGGATCCGCCAGCGCCCGCATCGGCCTCGTTGAAGCCCCAGCCGCCTTCACCACCGCTCGACTGTGCCAACACCGTGACATTACCGCCGCCCGTGGACACACCCAGGCCCGATGCCACACCCGAAGCGCCGTTCCCGCCGCGGCGACCCGCGCCGAATGCATCGTTGCCGTCGCCGGCCAGCGCCCTGGCCACCACTGCAACGGTGCCAGGGCCAGCATTACTGCCAGAGGCACTGGCGTCGGCATGACCGCCGTTACCACCATCACCGCTGCCGCTGACGAGGCCGCCACCGCTTGCACCACCAAATATGCGACCGCCCTCGCCGCCGAATGCCAGGCTTTCCACCTCGACCGCCGCACCGGTCGTGGATACACCGGCGGCGCTGCTCACCGCGCTACCGCCGTCACCGCCTCGGGTGCCAAAATTCCCAAAGTCATGCCGCGTACCGCCACCGTCTCCACCAACGCTACTGGCGAGGGCATCCACGAGTGTCGCTCCGGTTGCCATTGCCTGCGTCGAGGCATCACCGCCTCGCCCGGCCTGCCCCTCGTTATCGGTCTGTCCGCCATCGCCTCCAAATGCCCGGGCAGTCGCCGCAGCCTCGTCTGCTGCGGATATCGCCTGCGCACTTGCAGTTGCATCGCCGCCCTCACCACCATCGCCGAAGAACCCGGCTGGCGTACCGTCACCCGGGGCGCCGCCGCGACCGCCATTGCCTCCTTGGGCGGTCGCTGCTGCGGTAACCGCCTCCGAGAGGGATGAAGCGACGCTCGCGGTGGCGCCACCACCGTCACCGCCGCGGCCGCCATTGCCGCCCGGACTGCCAGTCGGCTGACCGTCACCGCCTTGTCCGCCCCGGCCGCCATCTCCGGCCACCGAGGCAGCGCTGTT
>CAYGQN010000443.1:0-3455 GCA_964351795.1 uncultured Gammaproteobacteria bacterium | reverse complement strand
GGCCGATGGCCAGCCGTCCGCAGCGCTGGAGCTGTGGAGGCAATACGCGCGCCAGCGCTGGAACGAGCACAATGCCAATATCCACCTGCGGGTGCTGCTGTTCCTGGCGCGCGCCCGCGTCGCCGCGGAGACCACGCCGTGAACGATACCCCCTGCCTGCCCCTCATCCTGCCGGTCTGGCCAGCGCCGGCCAGCGTCATCGCGTTTGCCTCCACGCGCCTGGGCGGTTGCTCGGGCCCACCCTTCGACAGTCTGAACCTGGCCGACCATGTCGGCGACGTCCCGGCCACGGTGGCCCGCAACCGGGCGCTGCTCGGCGTACAAACGCCGCGCCTGCGACACTGGCAGCACATGCGCCAGGTGCATGGCAGCCGCGTCGTGCGGATCGACAGGCCGATCGATCCGCCGCAGGCCGACGCCCTGGTCACCGACGTGCCGGGGCTCGCCTGTGCCGTGGCCACCGCCGACTGCCTGCCGGTGCTGTTGTGTGACCGCGCGGGCCGGGAAGTCGCGGCGGTCCATGCCGGCTGGCGCGGCCTGGCCGGGGGGGTGCTGGAAGCGGCGGTCGGCGCCATGCGGGCACCGGCAGGGCAACTGCTCGCCTGGATCGGCCCCGCCATCAGCGCCGCGGCCTACGAGGTCGACGCCGCGGTCCGCGACGCCCTGTGCGCGGCGGAGGCGGCCGATGCCGTCTGCCTGCAGGCAATCCGGCCGGGACACTGGCTGGCCGACCTGCCGGCCCTGGCACAGCGCCGTCTTGCCCGCCTTGGCGTGACCGAGGTGTCCTGGTCGGGCCACTGCACGTTGTCACAGCCGGCACTGTTCTTCTCCTACCGTCGGGACGGCAGCACGGGCCGCATGCTGACGGTCATCGGCCTGGCCGGGCGCTGAATCGGCTTCGCTGGCCGGGATTGGTTATGCTGGCGTCCGGACAGCCCGGAAGCAGCAAACACGCGGGCAGCACACACTGGGGGGTATTGCGATGACCGACAAGGAAGACGAACTGCCGATGAGCTTCACCACCAGCGTGAACCGCATGGCGCAACGGGCCCTGGAGGCCCTGGACCTCGACCCCGGCGTTGCCGCCGCCATCCAGGCGCCCGAGTCGGTCCTGCAGGTGACCTTCGCGGTGGAGATCCGCGGGCGCATCGAGATGTTCACCGGCTGGCGGGCGGTTCACAGCACCCATCGCCTGCCGGTCAAGGGCGGGATCCGCTTCGCTCCCATCGTCGACCAGGACGAAGTCGAGGCCCTGGCGGCGCTGATGACCTACAAGTGCGCCATCGTGGATGTACCCTTCGGTGGCTCCAAGGGTGGCCTTGCCATCGACCCGAGCCGCTACGATCGCAACGAGATGCAGGTCATCACCCGCCGCTTCGCCCGCGAGCTTGCGCGCAAGGGCTTCCTGTCGCCGGCCACCAACGTGCCGGCACCGGACATGGGTACCGGTGAGCGGGAGATGGCGTGGATCGCCGATACCTACAAGCACCTGTACCCGGACGACATCAACTTCGCCGCCTGTGTCACCGGCAAGCCCGTTGCCCATGGCGGCATCCGCGGGCGCAAGGAAGCCACCGGCCGCGGCGTGGTCTATGCCCTGCGCGAGTTCTTCCGCAACCCCGAGGACGTCAAGGCGGCGGGGCTGGAAGGTGGCCTCGGCGGCAAGCGCATCATCGTCCAGGGGCTGGGCAACGTCGGCTACCACGCCGCCAAGATCCTCGAGGAGGAGGATGGCGCGCTGATCACCTGCATCATCGAACGCGACGGCGCGCTGGTGAGCCCGGAGGGCCTGTCGGTGGAGCGCGTGCGTTCGCACATCAACGAAACCGGCGGCGCCCTCGGCTTTCCCGACGCGGCCTGGCAGCCGGACAGCGCCAAGGCCCTGGAGATGGAATGCGACATCCTCATCCCGGCCGCGCTTGAAGCCCAGATTACCGCGGCCAACGCGCCCAGCATCAAGGCGCGGCTGATTGCCGAGGCCGCCAACGGCCCGGTGACCTTCGGTGCCGATGAAATCCTGCGCGAGCGCGGCGTCTTCATTCTGCCCGACGCCTACGTGAACGCCGGCGGC
Source organism: uncultured Gammaproteobacteria bacterium (assembly GCA_964351795.1). Taxonomy (GTDB): domain Bacteria; phylum Pseudomonadota; class Gammaproteobacteria; order JADZEE01; family JADZEE01; genus CAYGQN01. The sequence continues at coordinate 1,384 of CAYGQN010000443.1, read as the reverse complement.
GTGACGGTGTCCTACTTCGAGTGGATCCGCAACCTGGCCCACATCCGCTTCGGCCGCATGGAACGGCGCTACGACGAGACCCGCGGCCAGCATCTCATCAGCGCCATCGAGGCGATGACCAATTCCCAGATTCCAGAATGGATGCGCAACGAGATCGTGCGCGGCGCCGACGAGCTCGACCTGGTGCGCTCGGGCCTGGACGACACCATGCGCGCCGCCTACCAGGAAATCCGGCAGGAGTACCACGACAACCCCCGCATCAGCGATTTCCGCACCGCCGCCTTCGCCGTGGCCATTCGCAAGATCGCCCGCTCCTATCTCGATATCGGCGTGTACTGAGGTCACCGCCCGCGAGGCTGATCCGGATCACATCGCCGCGCCACGGCCTTGAAAACAATGGCCACAAGCGCCATGTAGGTGCTGAGCCGGGCCGTTCGCCCGGCGCCGGCGCGCGGCGTCGGCGTGGATCAGCGGTAAGGGAGCATTCCTATGCGAGCGGACAAAATGACAACGCGTTTCCAGCAGGCCCTGGCCGATGCCCAGAGCCTGGCGCTGGGCCGTGACCACCAGTACATCGAGCCTGCGCACCTGCTGCAGACGCTCCTGGACCAGGACAACAGCACCGTGCGTTCCCTGCTGGCCCGCTCCGGCACCGACGTCAACGGCCTGCGCGCGCGGCTTGGCCAGGAGCTGGACCGCCTGCCGGAAGTGCAGGGCACCGGCGGGGACGTGCATCCGTCCAACGACCTGGTACGGGTGCTGAACCTGTGCGACAAGCTGGCCCAGAAGCGCAAGGACCAGTTCATCTCCAGCGAGCTGTTCATTCTGGCCGTGCTCGAGGACAAGGGGGGCCTGGGCAAGCTGCTGCGCGAGTGTGGCGCCGATCCGAAGTTCATCGAGAAAACCATCGACGATCTCCGCGGTGGCCAGGCCGTGGACGATGCCAATGCCGAGGACAGCCGCCAGGCGCTGGAGAAGTTCACCATCGATCTCACCGAGCGCGCCGAGCAGGGCAAGCTCGACCCGGTGATCGGCCGCGACGAGGAGATCCGCCGCACCATGCAGGTGCTGCAGCGCCGGACCAAGAACAATCCCGTGCTCATCGGCGAACCCGGCGTAGGCAAGACCGCCATCGTCGAGGGCCTCGCCCTGCGTATCGTCAACGGCGAGGTGCCCGAGGGCCTCAAGCACAAGCGCGTGCTGTCGCTCGACATGGGTGCGCTCATCGCCGGCGCCAAGTTCCGCGGCGAATTCGAAGAGCGCCTCAAGGGCGTGCTCAACGATCTGTCCAAGCAGGAAGGGCGGATCATCCTGTTCATCGACGAAATTCACACCATGGTCGGTGCCGGCAAAGCCGAAGGCTCCATGGACGCCGGCAACATGC
>CAYGQN010000442.1:0-3481 GCA_964351795.1 uncultured Gammaproteobacteria bacterium | reverse complement strand
GTTCCTGTTCGGGGGCATTGCCGAGGCCGGCAAGGAGCCCGACCACCCGCGCGACGAGTTCCTGATTGCCATCGCCGGGCCGGCCATGAGCCTGCTCATCTCGGTGCTGTGCACCTCGGCCGCGCTGCGCCTGACGGGAAATCCCGAACTGCTGGCCGAACTCGGCGCCGGCCGGGTCGAGGTCATGAGCGGTGTCGGCCCGGTGGCCACCGCGCTGTTGTGGCTGGGTTCGGTCAACATGGTGCTGGCGGTGTTCAACATGGTGCCCGGCTTTCCCATGGACGGCGGGCGGGTGTTCCGGGCGGTGTTGTGGGCCGTCACCGGCGACAAGCGCCGCGCCACGCGCTGGGCGGCCAACGGTGGCCGGTATTTCGGCTGGCTGCTGATGGGCCTGGGCGTTGCCAGCCTGCTCGGCGGTGGCGGGCCGGGCGGGCTGTGGTGGATTGTGCTCGGCTGGTTCATCTCGTCGCTGGCGGCCATGAGCTATCGGAACATGCTGTCCGACTCGGTGCTGCGCGGTCACCGAGTGGCCGACCTGATGCGCACCCACTTCGAGCAGGTGCCGCCGGAGATGCCGCTGGCCCGCTTCACTGACGATTACCTGCTGCGCAGCCATCAGCAGCTATGGCCGGTGGTGCGCGATGAGGATCTGCTGGGCGTGATTTCCATTGCCGAGCTGCGGCCGCTGAGCACCGCGGCGCGTGCCGGGATGAGCGTGCGCGAGGCCATGCGGCCGCTGGCCGACACCGCGGTGCTCGATCCGCGCACAGCCGCCGGCGAGGCCTTTGCCGACCTCGGCCGCCATGCGGACCAGCCCCTGCCGGTGGTGGCCAACGGCCGGATCCTGGGCCTCATCGGCCATGCCGACATCGTGCGCTGGCTGTCACTGCACGAGTGATCCCCAGGCAGCGCCGGCAGCTGCGCCCGCGCAGAGCGCAGCGGCGGCGATGCGGCTCCCGGGCCCGCGGGGACCGCGCTTCATGTCTGGCCTAGCCGGCTGCGGGCGCGCCGATGGGCGCGGTACAGGGCCAGGCCGATGCCGGCCATGAAGGCGAGCAGGGCCGTCACCACCGCGCTGATGATCAGGTTCTGGCTGTCGCGGCCGAGCGGGAACAGGAAATTCCACTTGTGCACGAAGCTGAACACGTAGCGTTCCGGGCGATCGCTGTTGTGCAGGACATCCGCCAGCGCGCCGGTCGCCGTGTCCACGAACAGGGAAGCATTGACCGGCGGGCCGTAATCCAGCCGCCACACGGGCAGGCGCTTGTTGCGGAAATCGTAGGTTGGTCCGAAGCGTGTCACCAGGGCGGCTTCGTGCACGGCGCTGCGCGGCAGACCGCTCCAGCGCTCACCGAGCTGCAGGGCGAGCTCCCTGTCCCCGGCCGGCCAGACCTCGCCCGAGGCGGCCGCGATGTACAGCGCCGGCCCGGTGCGCGGCACGCCGTCGAAGCGGGCATTGCGGATGCCGTCGGCCTCCGTCGGTGCGCTGGCCCCGGGCTGCAGGGCGAGGCGGTAGTAGATGGCCCCGCCGGCATCCTGGACCACTGACACACCGCTGACCGCAAGGCCCCGCGACAGCGCCGGCCATTCCCCGCGCAGGGGATGGCGGAGATCCGCGCCCGCCAGGGGCGGGGCAAGCCGCAGCGCCGCCGGCCGCGGCGCCCCGGCATTGTTCAACAGGTGGTACAGGCCACTGGCGGAGAACATGAGCGCCGGCAGCAGCAGCACCCAGGCCGCTGTCCGATGCCAGTGCCGGCCGCCGGCCGGGCGCGCCTTGCGGCGGATCAGCACGAGCATGGCTGCGCCGCTCACGGCCATGAGCACGATGGCGAGCATGAGCGCGGCGATGAGGCCGACGCGGAACCGCTCCAGCGGCGCCGGCAGCCAGCTCCAGGTGTGCACGAGCTGGAAGGCCCCTTGCACGATGGACTTGAAGCGGTTGCCGACCGCCGCCAGTGCGCTGGTCTCCGTGTACACCCAGGCGGTCAGCGCATCCGGGGTGTCAAAGCGCACCCGCCACACCGGCAGCAGGCGGTTCACCTCGGGATACTCTGCGCTGAAGCCGTGCACGTGCTCGATGGCAAGCACGGGCGCATCGGGCAGCTGCAGGTAATGCCGGGCCAGGAAGAGGGCCTGGGCCGGGTCGTGGTCGGGCAGCTCGGTCCCGTCTGCCAGCGAGAGGTAGCGCCTCGGGGCCATGGGATCCGTGGTGACCTGCAGCAGCGGCCCGTCGGCGCCGGCGACCACGCGGATGGCCGCTGCCGCGTCGATGCCGGCGCCGGCAAGCATGCGGTCCAGTTCCGGGCCGCCGGCAAGGTCAAGTGCAGCGCGGGGTGGATAGAACACCTTCTGCTGCGGACCGAAGGTCGTCAGCAGCGGGTGCAACAGGCCGGACAGGCCCCACAGCAGCAGGGTGACCGCACCGAACACGGCCACGCGTCGATGCCAGCGCGTGGCGGCAAGGCGCCAGCGTGCGCGGCCGGCACGCGTGGTTGGGGTTGTGTCCTGCTGGTCGATGACGTCGGGGATTGCGCTCACGGTTTGCGGCTCCGGATCAGAAGGCCAGGCTGATGCCGGCGAATGCGGCCCGGCCCTGGCCGGGCGTGAACAGGCGCCCGCCCTCGAGCGCCTGGTTGGCGTTGGTGGTGACGTTGGCTATGTAGTTCCGGTCGAACAGGTTCTCGAGCGAGCCGAACACCCGCAGCGTCGGGTTGAGCTGCCAGCCGGCGGTCATGCCCCACAGATCGTAGCCGGGCGTGTCGGTGGTGTTGGCGAAGTCCGCCCAGGGGCCCTCCGGCACCCAGCGCAGGTTGATGCCGAGGTACCAGCCGCGGGCGGCGTCCAGGCGCAGCTCACTCACGTACAGGATGTCGGGCACACCGGCGAGATCGTTGTTGCCGAACACCACGTCGTCGTCGAAACGGAAATCGTTGAGCGTGAGCACATGTCGCCAGTTGGCCTTCAGGCCATGCCCGGCCAGCCGCCCCTGCAGCAGGCGCAGGTCCACCCCGGCTTCCAGGCCCTGGTGCACGGTGCGATCAGCATTGTCGGTGAAGGAGACGAAACCGAAGGCCCCCGGCGCACCGAAGTCGAGCAGTTCCTTGCGCACATGGCTGCGATAGACGGCCACGTCCCAGTCCAGCCAGCCGGCCTGGCCGCGGCTGCCGAGCTCCACGGTCCACGAGCGCTGGGCCTTCAGGGGCGTGAAGTCGAAAGCGCCGCCGGCGGTGAGGTCCGAAGTGCTGGCCGGCTCGAAGCCACGGTTGAGGTTGGCATAGACCTGGGCGGAAGCACCGACATCCCACAACAGGCCGATGCGCGGGCTGAGCTGGGATTGGTTGACGCGGCCGCTGGTGTCGTTGAGCCTGGCATCGTTGTCGCGCACGGCCTGCAATACCAGCAGGCCGGCGATGGCGGACAGGCCTGGCAGCAGCTCGATATCAAGCTGGCCGTAGAGCAGCAGGTTGCTGGCGTCCTGGTC
>CAYGQN010000441.1:0-3484 GCA_964351795.1 uncultured Gammaproteobacteria bacterium | reverse complement strand
CCTGCTGGCGCAGCGCCTGGCCGGCAGCAGGCGGCCGTAGTCGTCGAGATCGCCGTCGAAGGGCGTCACGTCGCCACCGGCCACCAGCAGCAGCTCGTCGCACACCGTGCGCAGCAGGTGGCGATCATGGGACACCAGCACCACCGCACCGCTGAAGGCCTGCAGGGCCAGGTTCAGCGCCAGGCGCATGTCCATGTCGAGGTGGTTGGTGGGCTCGTCCAGCAGCAGGACATTGGGGCCCTGGCGCACGATCATGGCCAGCGCCAGGCGGGCCCGCTCGCCCCCCGACAGCACTGCCGTGGGCTTCATGGCGCGTTCGCTGCCGAAGGCAAAGCCGCCGAGGAAATTACGCAGGGCCTGCTCACCGGCGCCCGGGTCCAGGCGCTGCAGCTGCTGCAGCGGAGTGGCGCTGTCGTCCAGCATTTCCACGCGCTGCTGGGCGAAGTAGCCGATGCGCGTGTTCCGGTGCACCAGCCGCTCGCCGCCGGCCGGCGGCAGCTCACCGGCAATCAGGCGCACCAGCGTGGTCTTGCCGGCCCCGTTCGGGCCCACCAGGCCGAGCCGCGCACCGGGCATCAGGCCAAGGTTCACCGCGCGCAGGACGCGGCTGTCGCCGTAACCGGCGCCGGCCCGCGTGAGCGTCACCAGCGGGGCGGGCATGTCACCGGGGTCCGCGAACTCGAAGTGGAAGGGTGAGTCCACGTGCGCCGGGGCGATGCTGCTCATGCGCGCCAGGGCCTTCAGGCGGCTCTGGGCCTGGCGGGCCTTGCTGGCCTTGGCCCGGAAGCGGTTGACGAAGGACTCGATGGCGGCCACTTCCCGCTGCTGCTTCTCGAAGGCCTGCTGCTGCTGCGAGAGCTGCATGGCGCGCTTTTCCTCGAAGGCGGAATAGTTGCCGCGGCTGAGTTCAACGCTGCCATGCTCGATATGCAGGATGTGCCCGCAGACCCTGTCCATGAAGTCCCGATCATGGGAGATCAGCAGCAGTGTGCCCTCGAAGCGCTGCAACCACTGCTCCAGCCACAGGCTGGCATCCAGGTCCAGGTGGTTGGTGGGCTCGTCCAGCAGCAGCAGGTCGGCACGCATCATCAGGGTGCGTGCCAGCGCCAGGCGCATCCGCCAGCCGCCGGAGAAGGTGTGCACCGGCGCCTGCCGGGCCGCCTCGTCGAAGCCGAGGCCATCGAGGATGCGAATGGCACGCAGCTCGGCGTGGTAGCCATCGATGGCTTCGATGGCCCCATGCAGGCTGGCGATGCGGGCATCGTCAGCGGTGCTCGCCAGTTCGGCCGTCAGCGCCGCCAGCTCGGTATCGCCGGCCAGCGTGAAGGCGAGCGCCGTTTCGCTGGAGGATGGCGCCTCCTGGGCGACATGCGCGATGCGCCATTGCGCCGGGATATCGATGTCTCCGGCATCGGGGCCGAGCTCACCCAGCAGCAGCGCGAACAGGCTGGATTTGCCCGAGCCGTTGCGGCCGGTCAGTCCGGCCTTCCAGCCGGCGTGGATGCGGAACTCGGCATCCTCGAACAGCAGTACCGGGCCGCGGCGCAGCGCGACCTTGCGGAAGGCGAGCATGGTTCAGATCCTTGCGTGGTGGTCATGCAACATCGATGCGAACCCTGCGGCAACAGCTCTGCACGGGTTGCGGCTGATCATCGGCGGTTCAGATTCTATGGTTACAATGGCGATTGTGGTGAACTTGCCACCGTCGCGCACTGCGCGGCGGGCCGAACACCCAGTCATCATCAAGGAGAGCAGACCATGAAGCAATCGAAGACCATTTCCCGGCGCGGTGCGCTGCGGCTGGCAGGCGCCGCCGTTGTCGCTGTGCCTGTCGCCGCCCTGACCCGCGGCCGCGTGGCCTGGGCAGAGGAGCAGCCGCAACTGGACGAGTCCAACCCGCAGGCCCAGGGTCTGGGCTACAAGCACGATGCGAGCACGGTGGATACGGCCGCCTATCCCGCCTACCAGGAGGGCCGCAAGTGCGGTACCTGCCAGCTCTACCAGGGCGCCGATGGCAGCGAGTGGGGTCCCTGCGCCATCTTCCCCGGCTACAACGTCAACGCCAACGGCTGGTGCTCGGCCTGGGTCCAGAAAGCCTGATCCATCCGCCCACTGCCGTTACCCGAAACCCCTCCTCGCGAGGGGTTTTTTATGCCCGCCTTGCGTGGTCTTGTTCCCGGTCGGACTGTGCGCCTGATCTGGATCACGGCATCCCCGCGGCCGGAATCCATCATGGCTGACAGGGCCACCCCGGCGTGGCGCCGCCGCCCGCGCCGGCAAACGGAGGCAGCAAGGCATGAGCGACAACAATCCCGAAGTGCTCGGGTTCTTCGACCCGCGTACTTTCACCATCAGCTACCTGGTCATCGACCCGCAGACGCTGGCCTGTGCCATCGTCGACCCGGTGCTGGACTACGATCCGAAGTCCGCCTGTACCTGGACCGAGTCCGCGCAGCGGCTCATCGACTGCGTGCAGCAGCGCGGCCTGGACGTGCAGTGGATCCTCGAGACCCACGCCCACGCCGACCACCTGTCGGCGGCCAGCATGCTGCGCCAGCGCTATCCCGCCGCGCGCCTGGCCATCGGCGAACACATCGCGAAGGTGCAGAACATCTTCCGCGAGGTCTTCAACCTCGAGGGTGCTTTTGCCACCGACGGCTCGCAGTTCGACCACCTGTTCGCCGACGGCGAGCGTTTCAGCATAGGCCGCCTCGAGGGCCGGGTGCTGAGCACCCCGGGGCACACCCCGGCCTGCATGAGCTACTGCATCGGCGACGCGGTGTTCGTCGGCGACACCCTGTTCATGCCCGACTACGGTACCGCCCGCTGCGACTTTCCCGGCGGTGATGCGGGCACGCTGTACCGCTCCATCCGGCGCCTGCTGGAACTGCCACCGGCAACGCGCATGTTCATGTGCCATGACTATCCGCCGGAGAGCCGCTCGCCGCGCTGGGAAACCTCCGTGGCCGCGCAACGGGCCGACAACATCCACGTCCGGGACGGAGTCAGCGAGGAGGAATTCGTGGCCATGCGCGAGCAGCGCGATGCCACCCTGGAGATGCCCGTGCTGATCCTGCCGTCGGTGCAGGTGAACATCCGCGCCGGTGAGTTTCCCCCGGCCGAGGCCAATGGCATGCGCTATCTCAAGCTGCCGATCAACGTCATCGGCAAGGGCCGTCGGGAATAGCTGGCAGCGAGCGTTCAGGCGCCGTCGCGATCGAATCCGTAGGCGCGCTCGACCTGCGCCACGCGCAGCTCGAAGTACTCGTAGAAGCGGTCCCGGCCCAGCCGTTGCGCCTCGGCATGCTCCACGTCACGGCGCCAGCCGGCAACGGCCTCGGGTGAATCCCAGTAGCACACCGTGATCGCGAAGCCGTCCGGCGCGCCGGCATGCTCCATCCCGAGGAAGCCGGGCATGGCGGCCGAGCGTGCCGCCATGCGCTCGGCCATGGCGGCATACTCGCCATCGTCCGGTTCATGGCGG
>CAYGQN010000440.1:0-3496 GCA_964351795.1 uncultured Gammaproteobacteria bacterium | reverse complement strand
CCCTGCCGCCGATATCCCCCGACCGCTGGCATGGCCGCCGGCGGTGCGGCCTCAGCCTTGCGGGGCGGCGGGCCGCGGCGGCTCGGCACCGGCCTGCACCCAGTGCAGATACACCTGCTCCAGCGTGTCGCCGGGTCGGGATGCGGCAAACGCGGTCACGCTGCCGTCAAACACCAGCCGGCCGCCATGCAGCACGAGGAGCCGGTCACACAGGTCCTCCACGTCCGCCAGCAGGTGCGTGCACAGCAGGATGCTCACACCGGCGGCGTGGCGCTCGGCCAGCTTCGCCTTCACCAGGGCCCGGGCGAGTGGGTCAAGGCCACTCATGGGTTCGTCCAGCACGAGCAGCTCGCGCCCTGCAAGCAACACCGCCAGCAGTCCGATCTTCTGCGCCATGCCCTTGGACAGCGTCCGCACCGGCCGGGCCAGTGCCGCCGGGGCCAGGTCCAGGTCGGCCGCGGCGGCGGCCAGCGTCGCCTGGTCCACGGCCTGGCCGTGCAGGCCGGTGACATGGCGGATGAATTCCTCGCCGGTGGCATACCAGGGCGGCTGAAAGCGTTCGGGCAGGTAGCCCAGGCTCGCCCGTGCATCGCGCTCGCGATGCCCGCGGCCGAACAGCCGGATCTCACCGGCATCCACCGGGCAGAAATCCAGCAGGCAACGGATGAGGGTGGTCTTGCCGGCGCCGTTCACGCCAACCAGGCCGACGGTCTGGCCGGCCGGCATGCTGAAATCGATGCCGGACAGCACGGTCTGCGCCGCATAGGCCTTGTGCAGGCCGCTGACCGCAATCGCGTTCGCGTTCACCGGCTAGGTGGTTGGCTGCAGGGAGTAGCGCCGCCGTGGGCCACCGGCGATGAACCCGGCGCCCGGTCTGACCACGGCACCGGCGACAGCCCGTGTGCTGAGAATGACCGCGGCGCCGGCGACGGCCACCGTAGGTGCGACTTCAGTCGCACAGGGCACCGCGCGTCGATGGCCCCGCCGCCCGCGGCTGCCGCCGCGACCCGGTAGACGCGCGCGGCAAGGCCCGCTTCGCTCAGTACAGGAATACCGCGTTGCAGTCCTGCTCGTTGCCATTGATATCCCAGATTTCCGTGCCGCCGCTGTCGGCCGTGCAGGTGGCTTCCCGGGCCGCCACGTCGGCAAGGCCGCCGCCGTCCTGGGTAGTGGAACGCAGGGTGCCGGTTTCCGGCGTACCATCGTCCACCTTGAGATCCAGCTCGCGCAGCACGTTCACCGGCACGTTGCGGCCCACCACCAGCATCAGCCGCGAGGAACCGCCGACACCGGTGTACTCGTCGCTGCGGGTGAGCATCACGTAGCCCTGGAAGGCATTGATGGGCGCGATTTCAGGCTGCTGGTATTCCGCGGCGCTGGTGGCGTTGCCCTGGTAGCTGCCCTGGATGAAATTGGCTGCCGAGAGGTGGGCCCAGGCGTTGGAGGCCTCCTCCCAGTCCTCGTCGTCCAGGCGCCCGCTGGCATTGCCCTCGACCCCGGCGCCGGGGCAGCCGGGCACGTCGTTGCCGATGACGGCACAGGCGCCACGCGGTCCATCGGCCACCATGTCACCGGGAACCGCACGGTAGCGGTCGATGAAGCCGTAGTAGGCGGCCTGGATGCCGGAGTTCTGGTCGGCCAGGTTGCGCACACGGGCGCTGGTGATGAGCTCCTGGCCCTTGAGGATGCCGCCGAGCAGCAAACCGATGATGACCAGGACGATGGCGATTTCCACCAGGGTGAAACCGCGCTGGGAACGGGGTGTGTACATGGGATTGGCCCTGTAGTTTGTCTTGCCTGCATCTGGAATAGCAGCAAGTGTGCCACACCTGTTAAGCTACTGATTCACCGGCATTTGATGGGTTGCCAGGGTCCATCGCGCGACAGGGATCGTCACGGAATCGTCAGGATATGACGAATTGTCGACACTTTGGCGTCGCCCCCCGGGTTCCCCCATGGCGCCGGGTATACTGGCCGGGCACGCCCGGGTACGCCTCGATGACGGTGATACTGTGAAGCTCCTTTCCATCATGGCCCGTCGGCGGGGCCGCATCGCGCTGGTGATGGCGGTCTTCCTGGTGTTCCTGCTGAACGCGGTGGGTGCCCTCAACATGGGCCCCGGCCTGTCGCTGCACCTGCCCGTGCTGACAGACCTCGTCACCGGCGGGCCGGTACCCCGGGTGCTGCACTCGCTGGACTTCCTGGTATTGACCCTGTGCGGGCTCACGCTGGCGCTGGCGCTGCCGCTGCTGTCGCCGCTGGCCTCCTGCGCGCTCACCGGCCTTGTCGGCCTCGCGCCATTCGCGGTGGAACTGCTGCTGCCCGCCAAGGCCAGCTTCATCCCCTTCCAGTACACCCTGCTGGTGATCATGGTGCTGTTCGGCCTGAACGTGCTGCTGAGCTGGCTGCACGAGGCGCACCGCCGGCAGCGGCTGATGAAGGTGTTCGGCACCTACGTGCCACCGGAACTCGTGGCCGGCCTGGACGCGGCCGACGAGCCGCTGTCCACGGAGGGCCAGGCGCGAGAGATGACGGTGCTGTTCTGCGACATCAAGGGCTTCACCGGCATCTCCGAACACATGGAGCCGCGCGAGCTGGCGCGCATGCTTAACGCCTATTTCACCGCCATGACGGAGGTCATCTACCGCCACGGCGGCACCATCGACAAGTACATCGGCGACGCCATCATGGCCTTCTGGGGGGCGCCGCTGCCACAGCCCGACCACGCGCGCCGGGCGCTGGCCGCGGCCCTGGACATGCAGCAGGAAATCCGGGCGATGGACGACACCTTCCGCCTGCACGACTGGCCGCCAGTGCGCATCGGCGTCGGCCTGAACACCGGCACCATGAACGTGGGGCACATGGGCTCGAAGTACCGCATGGCCTACACCGTGGTCGGGGACGCGGTGAACCTGGCGGCACGGCTGGAGAACCTCACCCGGGGCTATGCCGCCGACATCATCGTCAGCCAGAGCACCCGCGAGGCCATCGCTGATCTGCCCTTCCTGGAAATGGACCGCGTCCGCGTGAAGGGCAAGGGCAACCCGACGCGCATCTACGAGCCCCTGCCGGCGGAGGTGGCCGGTGCGGACTGGCTGGCGCGCCACGACGCGGCAATGACCGCCTACTACGCACGCGAATGGCCACAGGCGGCCAGCGCCTTCGGCGACCTCGCCGACGACGATACGCGGCGCAGCGGGTACTACATGGCCCTGCGCACCCGCTGCCTGGCGCTGGCGGAGAGCCCGCCCGGAGCCGACTGGGACGGCAGCATCCAGGCGCCCAACTACTAGCAGGGCGCAGCAGTACGCGCAGCGTGCGTCGTTGCGTCCGTTGCCAGGACCACGGCCGTGCCCCCGCGCGGCTGAAGCCGGCCCTACGACATTGCGGAGGGCAACCCGAGCGAAGCCACCAGACCCAGCCACGGCGCTATCGCGGCTGAAGCCGCTCCTACGGGAGGTGGGCCGGGCGCGGCGGCGACCATACCCATCAGGGC
>CAYGQN010000439.1:0-3526 GCA_964351795.1 uncultured Gammaproteobacteria bacterium | reverse complement strand
GGTTACGAGACCATCATGGTCAATTGCAACCCCGAGACGGTGTCAACGGACTACGACACCTCGGATCGCCTGTATTTCGAGCCGCTCACCCTCGAGGACGTGCTGAACATTGTCGAACTGGAAAAGCCCAGGGGCATCATCGTGCAGTTCGGCGGCCAGACACCGCTGAAGCTCGCACGCGCCCTGGAAGCGGCCGGTGCACCGATTATCGGCACGTCGCCGGATTGCATCGACCTGGCCGAGGACCGTGAGCGCTTCCAGCGGCTGCTGAACGAACTCGGCCTTGCGCAGCCGCCGAACGCCACCGTGCGCTCGCTCGAGGAGGCCATAGAGAAAGCCAGGGCCATCGGCTATCCGCTGGTCGTGCGTCCGTCCTACGTGCTTGGCGGCCGGGCCATGGAAATCGTCCACGGCGAGGATGATCTGCGCAACTACATGAACGCCGCCGTTGCGGTTTCCAATGATTCCCCCGTGCTGCTGGACCACTTCCTCAGCAACGCCATCGAGGTGGATGTCGACGCGGTCAGCGACGGCAAGACGGTAGTGGTCGGCGGGATCATGGAGCACATCGAGGAGGCCGGCATCCACTCCGGGGACTCGGCGTGCGCGCTGCCGCCGTTCAGCCTCGATACCGCCATGCAGGAGCGCCTGCGCGAGCAGGTGACGGCCATGGCCCGCGGCCTCGACGTGGTGGGCCTGATGAACGTGCAGTTCGCCATCCAGGGCGAGCAGATCTTCGTGCTCGAGGTCAATCCGCGCGCCTCGCGCACGGTGCCGTTCGTGTCAAAGGCGACCGGCGTGTCGCTGGCACGGGTCGCGGCGCTGACCATGGTCGGCCGGACGCTGGAGGAGATTGGCTTCACCAGGCAGGTGATCCCGCCCTATTTCAGCGTGAAAGAGGCGGTGTTCCCGTTCGTGAAGTTCCCCGAGGTGGACCCGCTGCTCGGCCCGGAAATGAAGTCCACCGGCGAAGTGATGGGCGTGGCCGTGGATTTCGGCGAGGCCTTTGCCCGGGCCCAGCGCGGCGCCAACATGCCGCTGCCCGCCTCCGGCACGGCGTTCATCAGCGTTCGCGACGAGGACAAGACCGAGGTCACCAGCCTGGGCCGGCGGCTTGTGGAACTGGGTTTCCGCCTGGTGGCCACGCGCGGCACCGCGGCCGAGCTGGCCGCGGCGGGGGTGGGCTGCGACAGCGTCAACAAGGTGCGCGAGGGCCAGCCGCACATCGTCGACATGATCAAAAATGACGAAATCAGCCTTATCATCAACACCACCCAGGGCAAACAGGCGATCCGCGATTCCGATACCATCCGGCGCTCGGCCCTGCAGCACAAGGTGGCCCTGACCACGACCATGGCGGGCGCCCGCGCCGTCGTGCTGGCGCTTGCCTCCAAAGACACCGGCGGTGTGAGCCGCCTGCAGGATCTGCACATGGAGATTCAGGCATGAACAAGACGCCAATGACTGTTGCCGGCGCGGAAAAACTCCAGGAGGAATTGCGGCACCTGAAGACCCAGGTGCGGCCGCAGATCAGCAAGGCCATTGCCGAGGCCCGAGAACTCGGCGACCTGAAGGAGAACGCCGAGTATCACGCCGCGCGTGAGCAGCAGAGTTTTGCCGAGGGCCGCATCTCGGACATCGAGAGCAAGCTTGCGGCGGCCGAGATCATCGACGTGACCAAGGTCGATGCCGGTGGCCGCGTGGTGTTCGGCGCCACGGTCACGCTGGCCAATGTCGATACCGGGGCCGAAGTGCTCTACCAGATCGTCGGCGAGGACGAGGCCGACATCAAGGCGGGGCGCATTTCGATCAACTCGCCCATCGCCCGCGCCCTGGTCGGCAAGTCCGCCGGTGACATCGCCCTTGTGGACGCCCCGGGCGGCGAGGTGGAGTACGAAATCCTCGAGGTCCAGTACATCTGATGGTCCCCCCGCGCCGGCACCGTCCCGGTGCAACCGGCCCGGCACTGCCCCCGTTCCAATGAGTCGGGCCGGTAAATCCCGACGCTGGTACCAGGAACATACCCGCGATAGTTATGTCAAACAGGCACAGCGGGACGGTTACCGCTCCCGCGCCGCCTACAAGCTGCTGGAAATCGACAAGCGCCACCGCCTTCTGCGCCAGGGCCTGCGGGTGGCGGAACTCGGCTGTGCCCCGGGCGGCTGGACCCAGGTGCTGCAGCGCCGCCTGGGCGGCAACGGCCGGATCGTGGCCTGCGATCTGCTGGCCATGGATCCGGTTGGCGACGTGGCTTTCTTTCGCGGGGATTTCACGCACCCGGATGTACAACAGCAATTGTCGACAGCGCTCGGCGGCGATGGTGCGGACCTTGTAATTTCCGATATGGCCCCCAACTTGAGTGGCATACGGGACAGGGATCGCGCCCTGGCAGAGGAACTGGTGGTCGCCGCGGCGGATTTTGCGCGCGACATGCTTGCTCCGGGCGGCGGGTTCCTGGCCAAACTGTTCACAGGCCCGGAAGCCGATTCGGTGCGGGCGGCGCTGCGGCGCGAGTATGCCAAGGTCTCGATCTGCAAACCCTCTGCGTCGAGGGATGCGTCCACCGAGATCTATGTGCTCGCTCAAGGCTTTGGTATATAGTGCCGAGTAAGTGCTGTTCAGATGCCTGGATAGCCCATTCATTTCAACCACTTGCACGGACAGCAGGTGGCCCGGCGCGACGGATCCGCGCAGCACCGCCGGCGGGCGGAACATGGAGTCTGATTCTTGAACGACATGGCCAGAAACCTCGTCCTGTGGATCATCATCGCGGTTGTGCTGATGCTGGTATTCCAGAATTTCGGCCCGCGCCACGCGAGCCAGCAGCAACTGGAGTACTCCCAGTTCATTGCCGATGTGAAAACCGGCCGCGTCGCCCAGGTGGTCATCGACGACCACCTGATCCAGGGCCGCAAGTCCGACGGCGCCGATTTCTACACCTACAACCCCGAGACGGACACCACCGCGCTCATCGGGTTGCTGCTCGAGCAGAACGTGTCCATTGCCGGCAAGCCCCCGAACCAGCAGGGCGTGCTGATGCAGATATTCATCTCCTGGTTCCCGATGCTGCTGCTGATCGCCGTGTGGGTGTTCTTCATGCGCCAGATGCAGGGCGGCTCCGGCGGCCGGGGCGCCATGTCGTTCGGCAAGTCCCGGGCGAGGCTGCTCGGTGAGGACCAGGTCCGCGTGACGTTTGCCGATGTGGCCGGCGTCGAGGAGGCCAAGGAGGAAGTCCAGGAACTCGTGGAATTCCTGCGCGATCCGGGCAAGTTCCAGAAGCTTGGCGGCAAGATTCCGAAGGGCGTACTCATGGTGGGCTCGCCCGGTACCGGCAAGACGCTGCTGGCCAAGGCCATCGCAGGCGAAGCCAAGGTGCCGTTTTTCACCATCTCCGGCTCGGATTTCGTGGAGATGTTCGTCGGCGTGGGCGCCAGCCGCGTGCGCGACATGTTCGAGCAGGCCAAGAAGCAGGCGCCGTGCATCATCTTCATCGACGAAATCGATGCCGTCGGCCGTCATCGCGGTG
>CAYGQN010000438.1:0-2500 GCA_964351795.1 uncultured Gammaproteobacteria bacterium | reverse complement strand
AAGCCCTGGTCGCCCGTCTGCAGGCGGGCGAGGTGCAAACCCGCGCCTTCGATCTCACCGAGCCCTCGCCTTTGGCCCAGGAGATCCTCACCGCGCGGCCGTACGCTTTCCTGGACGACGCGCCGCTCGAGGAACGCCGCACGATGGCGGTGATCTCCCGGCGCTGGCTCGACCCGGCCGATGCCGCCGACATCGGCCGCCTCGACCCGGCCGCCATCGACCGCGTCCGCGCCGAGGCCTGGCCGGCGGTGAGTGCGCCGGACGAACTGCACGATGCCCTGTGCCTGATGGGCGTGGCCGTGATCGGCAGTGACGCCGTGACGCGCTGGGCCGAAGCATTCACCGCGCTGGGCCGGGCGGGCCGCGCCTGCGAGGTCCGCGCCCGCGGCGGGCAGCGCTTCCAGGTGGCCACTGAGCGCCTGCCGCTGGTGCAGGCCGCCTTCGAGGTGGTCGAGGTGTACCCGGCGGTGGTGGTCCCGGCCGAGTATGCCGGCGCGCAGTGGACGCCGGCGGAGGCAGTGCGCGAGATCGTCCGCGGGCGCCTGCAGGCGCTGGGGCCGGTGCCGTTCTCGCAACTGGTCAGCGGGCTTGGCCTCACGGAAGCCGCCGTCAGCGCCGCCCTGGCCGCGCTGGAACAGGAAGGCTATGCCCTGCGCGGTCGGTTTCTTCCCGACGTGCAGGAAGAGCAATGGTGCGAGCGCCGTCTGCTGGCCCGCATCCACCGTTACACCGTGGACCGCCTGCGGCGCGAGATCGAACCTGTCAGCACCGCCGTGTACCTGCGCTTCCTGCTCGACTGGCAACACCTTGCCCCTGCCGCCCGCCTGCAGGGGCCGCGCTCGCTGCTTACCGTCATCGAGCAGTTGCAGGGCTTCGACGTCGCGGCGCTGGCCTGGGAGGCGGACCTGCTGCCGGCGCGGTTGTCGGACTACCAGCCGGCCTGGCTCGACGAGCTGTGCCTGTCGGGGCGCATGATCTGGCAGCGTCGCGCGGCGGGCGCCGGTGATGGCAACGGCAAGGCGCCGGTGCGCAGTACGCCGGTGTGTTTCCTGCCCCGGCGTTACCTGTCCGCCTGGGGCGCGCAGGACATGGCCACCGCGCCAGTGCCCGGGCCGCAGGCCGAGCGGGTTCGCGCGGCGCTGGCCGAGGGTGGCGCGCAGTTCTTCGAAGCCCTGGCGGATTCACTGGGCCTGCTCGATGCCCAGCTGGAGGAAGCGCTGGCCGAGCTCATCGCCGCCGGCCTGGTCCGCTCGGACAGTTTCCGCGGCCTGCGCGCCTACCTGCGACCGCGTCAGCACCGGCGCGGCCGGCGTGCCCGCAGCCACGACGTCGAGGGCGCCGGGCGCTGGGAGCTGGTGCGCTGGCCCGCAGCGGCCAGCGGCGACGCGCGGCGCGAGCAGCTGGAGCATGTGGCCATGACCCTGCTGCGCCGCTACGGCGTCGTGTTCCGCAAGCTGCTCGAGCGCGAACGCGGTCTTCCGCCCTGGCGGGATCTGCTCATGGCGCTGCGGCGCCTGGAGGCGCGGGGCGATATCCGCGGCGGTCGCTTTGTGGAGGCCGTCAGTGGCGAGCAGTTCGCCCATCCCGAGGCCGTGGCGTCGTTGCGGGCGGTCCGGCGGCGACCAGTGCAGAACGAACTGGTCGCGGTGAGCGCCGCGGATCCGGTCAACCTGGTCGGTGTGGTCACGCCGGGGCCACGCATCCCGGCCCTGGCCGGCAACCGTGTGCTGTTTCGCGATGGCCTGCCCGCGGCCGTGCTCGTCGCCGGCGAGATGCGCCTGCTGGTGGAGGTCGAGCAGCGCGATGAGTGGGCCTTGCGCAGCGCGCTGCTGCGCGCCCCGGGCGGCCCGGAGCGGCCGCCGGCCATGCCGCGCGCCCTGCGTCGCGCCTGAGGGCACGCCGCAACGGCAGCAGCCTGTCGACCCGGCGGCGGCAACTGTCCGCGGCGGGCCGCATCCAGGCAGAGGCCGGGCTGCGTACCGCGCGACCGGGCGGGGTATGCCGGGTTCACGGCAGCGACCGCTGGCCGGCCGGTTGACCATCGATGCGTTTTCACGGGCATTCCGGGCTGGGCGATACCGGCTCCGGCTGTTCTGATCGCCAGCCCTGTGGAAGACTGTCGCCGTGACGGCGCAACCTGAACCTCTGCTGCAACTGCAAGGCATCTGCAAGCGCTGGGGCGACACGCCCTTGTTCAACGGCCTGTCGCTGGGGATTGCTGCCGCGACCACCACCGTGCTGATAGGCCCGAGTGGCTGTGGCAAGTCCACGCTGCTGCGCCTGTTCAATGGCCTGGTGCGGCCGGACGCGGGCAGTGTCCACTTCAATGGCGAGCCGCTGGATTACCGGGATCTGCGCGCGGTTCGCCATCGCATGGGCTACGTCGTGCAGGAGGGCGGCCTGTTCCCGCACCTGACGGCTGCCGACAATATCACGCTGCTGGCGCGACACCTGGGCTGGCCGGCGGAGCGTTGCGCCGATCGGCTGGCAGCGCTGGCGC
>CAYGQN010000437.1:0-3533 GCA_964351795.1 uncultured Gammaproteobacteria bacterium | reverse complement strand
GCGACGATCACCCTCCCCGGCCCCTCCCTCGGCCCTCCCGATCGTCGTCCGCCCGGTGGTTCTTTTTTGCCTTGTGCCGACGGCAAACCGGTCCCGGCTTGGCGCGGTGTCCGCAAGCAGGCATTGTTACCCGGTACCCGCAGCCGCGGGCTGTTCGATCCGGAGGACATGACAATGCGATGCAGCACGCTGCTTGGCCTCGCCATCACCCTGCTGGCGGCCAGCCCCGCCAGCGCCAACGACAATCGCCTGGCGGCCGGGCGTGCCCAGTACATGCACCAGTGCGCGGTCTGCCACGGCAGTGCCGCGGCCGGCGACGGCCCGATGGCCATGAACCTGGTCACGCCGCCACCCGACCTGACCGGCCTGGCCGCGCGCAATAACGGTGAGTTTCCGGAAGCGGCCGTCGAACGTTTCGTCGCCGGACGCGACGACGGCATGCACCTGGGCCGAGCCATGCCGCGATGGGGGGCACTGTGGGAGGGCGAGGGCGCCGAGGGCCTCGGCAAGGCCCGTGCAAAGGCTCGTATGGCCGAAGTAATCGCTTACCTCAGGAGCATCCAGAAGCCCGCGGATCAGAACTGATAGGCCGCCCCGAGCGTGGCGAAAAACTGGTTGGGATCACCCCGCAGGTCCACCAGCGGGCTGTCGCGGGCGTCCCCGAGCAGGCGCTGATAGCCAACCACGCCGATGAGCGACCAGTGCTCGCCAACCGGCAGGCGCGAGGCAATGCTCAGCCCGACATCCCGGAAGCCCGCATCGGTGTCGTAGCGCGGCAGGCCACTGCGCAGGGACTGCGCTGCCGTCACACCGAAATAGCTGTCCATGAAGTTGCCGCTGACCCAGGTGGCGTCGAACCGTACCAGCATGAGCGGTGCGTCGAAGGGGACCTGGAGGCCGGCATTGAAGTTGACGCGGGCACCGGAGTACTCGCCGGAGACGTCCTGAAGGGCGGTCACGCGCAGGCGCCAGGGGCCCTGCTTCACGCG
This sequence comes from uncultured Gammaproteobacteria bacterium, assembly GCA_964351795.1. Taxonomy (GTDB): domain Bacteria; phylum Pseudomonadota; class Gammaproteobacteria; order JADZEE01; family JADZEE01; genus CAYGQN01. The sequence continues at coordinate 2,544 of CAYGQN010000437.1, read as the reverse complement.
CAGGAAGCCGCCGGCCTCGATAATCCCGTCGATGTCACCAAGGCCGCGCAGAGCAGCGTTGTCATCCTCGTCGCGGCCACCGCGGATACGCAGTGTCGGCCCGAACTTCAGGCCCTGGGTGCGGTACAGGTTCATTTCCAGCGAGCGGCCGCGCAGGATCAACCGGTCCCGCCAGTTGATGCGCAGGTAGGGAATCAGGCGCAGTTCGTAGTCGTCCGCGCCCTCGAAGTCCGGCCCGCCGGCACCGAGAGCCCCCAGGCGCACATCCCAGTTCTTCGGTTTGCGCTCGGCTTCCACACCCGGGGCATCCTCCAGCGAGTCGGCGCTGGCCTCCACGAGGTCCTGTTGCCCGAGCGCTGCCAGCGGGAGCAGCGAGCCCAGGGACAGGCATGACCCCAGCACCAGCAGGCGCATCCGCATCGCTGCCATCCGCATCACCATTTCTTAACAAATAACCTTAACTGAAAATATTAACACACTGGCCACTATGGGAAATAACCCAGAGATCAGGGCAAGAGCGCAAGCGGCTGATGCCTCGCTATACTGGCCGCACATGCATCATGACCTCTCCATGCAAAGCCTGCGACTGCACTGCCCGGTATGCACGCAGCTGAACGAAGTCCCGGCTGCGAGCGGCGACTGGACCGCCACCTGCGGCCGGTGTGGCAGCGTGCTGCTGCGGCATCGTCGCGCAGCCCGGCTGCGCTGCCTCGCTTACAGCGGCGCGGCCCTGCTGCTGTACCTGCCGGCCAACGCGCTGCCGATACTGAGCATGGACAAGCTCGGCGCCCACAGCGAACTGACCATCTGGTCAGGGTGCGCGACACTCGTCAGCGAAGGCTACCTGGCGGTGGCACTGCTGGTCTTCACGGCCAGTATCGCGGTACCGCTGCTGAAACTGCTGGTGCTGGTCCACCTGAGTCTCAGCCGGCCGGGGGCGCGCGGCGCGCGCTGGCGCCTGGGCCTGTACCGCCTGGTCCATACCATCGGCCCATGGTCGATGCTCGACGTGTTCCTGGTGGCGGTACTGGTGGGCCTGGTCAAGCTGGGGGATCTCGCCCGGGTCAGCCCCGAGCCGGGGCTGGCAGCGTTCGCGGGCATGGTCGTGCTGACGCTGTTTGCGTCGGCCAGTTTCGATCCGGCGCGCCTCTGGGGTGAGGCGGGATGGGAAGACGCACAAGCCGACCCGCAAGCGGCGGCGTCGCCGACAGAGAACCGGCCATGAACGAGCCGACGGTGGTGCGCGCCGGACTGCGCCGGCCCCGCCTGCCCTGGGGCGCCCTGGTGATGCCCCTGGTGGCGGTGGCGATCGCCGCCTGGCTGCTGTGGCGCATGGTGCCCGACGGTCCGGTGATCAGCCTTCGGACCGACGACGCCGAAGGCATCGAGGCCGGTCGCACGCCGGTGCACCATCGCGGCGTGCCAATCGGCCGGGTGGAGGCGGTGACGCTGATGCCGGTCAGCGGCCACGTCACGCTGCGCGTGCGCCTGCAGCCGGGCATGGACGCCTTTACCCGCAGCGGCGCCCGCTACTGGGTCGTAAGACCCGAACTGCGTCTCGGCCAGGTGAGCGGCCTGCGCACCCTGGTCAGCGGGCGCTACATCGCCGCCGAACCAGGCAGCGGCGACATCGGCAGCGGCTTCGACCTGCTCGCCCAGGCGCCGTTGCCGGGCAGCGGCCCCGGGGACCTCCTGCTGAGCCTGGAAGCCCGCCGGGCAGCCAGCCTGGTACGTGGCAGTGCCCTGCGCTACCGGGATATTCCCATCGGCGCGGTGGAATCGGTTCAGCTCACCGAAGGCGCCGGCGGCGTGCGCGTGCGGGTCCGGGTGCTGGCCCGGCATCGCCACCTGGTCCGGCGCGACAGCGTGTTCTGGTCCCGCAGTGGCATCAACGTGGATTTCGGCCTGTTCCGGGGCCTGGAGCTGGACACCGATTCCCTGCAGAACCTGCTGACCGGCGCCATCGAGATGGCTATACCGGAGCAACCCGGCCCGCCGGCGGAGCCGGACTGGCAATTCCGCCTGCACGAGCAGCCACGACCGGAGTGGAAACGCTGGCAACCGGCGCTGGACCCGCACTCACCCTGACTCACCGGCGGCCCCGCCGCTTCCCCTCAAGGCGCCTCCCGCCAGCGCCGATACCCCGACAGTACCCATGTTGCGCCGTTGCCGGGCCGCTCCTCCGCCGATGCTTGAGCCCCAAATCAATCCGGTCCATGAACTGGCGGCTGCGACAGGGGCGCAGGAAGCCTCCGCTGACACCCGCATGCTCCGGGCGATCGCCACGGCCCAGGCCGAGCTCCTGCACGATCCCTCGAGCACCGAGGCCTTCGCCATCCTGTTGCGCGCGCTCAAGGCGATCACCGGCAGCGCGTTCGGCACGATCCTGGAAACCATCGTCGCCGAGGATGACTCCCCGGCACTGCGCACCCTCGCCTTCACCGATATTGCCTGGGACGCCGCCAGCCGGACCCTGGCCCAGCGCCATGCCAGCGAGGGCATGCTGATCACCGGTGACGACAACCTGCTCGGCCGGGTAAGGGC
>CAYGQN010000436.1:0-3538 GCA_964351795.1 uncultured Gammaproteobacteria bacterium | reverse complement strand
CAGTTGCAGGCGTGTCTCGTTGTTGCCGCCACCGCCGCCGGTCCCGCGTCGGCCGAGCACCAGCAGGGCGGCGCTGGCGGCAACGACAATCACTGCCAGGCCGGCGGCCTTGCCGAGAAAAAGGGCCAGCTCACTCGCAATATCCATGCTTGATCAGGCATCCTTCGGTTGCGGGACGGGCATTGTAGGCGTCCGTTCCGGCAACCGCACGCCGGGCGCCCCGCGGCGCCCGAGCGGTTACCGGCGTGGCCGGATGGCCGCTTATACTGCGGCGCAGCAACCTATCGGACCCAACAGTCAGGAAACTTGTTATGGAAGGATTTGGCATGGGAGCAGTGCTGGGTGTCGCCGCACTGATGTTCGTCTGCGGCGCGGCCCTCGGCTACGTTTTCAGCGGTTCCCGCAAGGAGCAGACCAGTGGTGGCAAGACGGCCGCCGAGTTGCGCGAGGAACTCGAGCAGTACCAGGAGAAGGTCAGCCAGCACTTCGAGAAATCGGCCGAGATGTTCCACGGCCTCACGCTGCAGTACCGCGATCTCTACCAGCACATGGCGGAAACGGCCAGCGACCTCGTCGACGACGAGAACCGCGGCGCAGCCCTGAGTTTCCGCAACGCGGTCCTGCTGGCCGATGCAAGCGATCCGGCGCTTGATCCGGAAGGCGAGCCCGACCCCGACGCTGCCGTCGGCCAAGATGCTCCCGAGTCTGCCCACGACGCAGCAGAGGATACTGGCGAGGACGCCGATCTGGCGGCCGCCACCCTGTCCCTGGACCCCGGGGATCGCGGCGATGCAGAGCCGGCCGAGGCTGTGGCCGAGGACGCCGATGCAGCGGCGGCGGAAGCAGACCAGCCGGTCGAAGTCGCCGAAGGCGATGCGGCGCCGTCCGATGACGCGGCCAGCGTTGCCGCAGCGGCCGGTGAGGAGCCGGACGGGACCAGCGATATCGACAGTGAGGACCCGACGGTGCGCGATACCTCTCGCGGCTGAAGCCGGGCTGGTGTGACGCCGGTCAGGCCGGCGTCGGCCCCGGAGTCGTCTGCACTGCCGCCCGGTGATATCCGGGCGGGCAGCGCGACGGGGCCGGCCCGGGGCTGCTCAGACCAGGTGCAGGCTGGCCGCCAGCCGGGTCAGCCAGTTGCTGCCCGGTTGCGGCGCGGCCGGGCGATCGCGGCGGCTTTGCAGGTGGCTTTCGATGTGGCAGATCTGCTCGACCAGCCTGGCGCGGCCGCAGTCCTGCTGATCATCGAGCCACAGGCCGATCTCATAGCCGCTGTCGCTCGCCCGCACCATGACCACCTCACCGCGGAACTTCTGCGTCTCGCCGCGCAGCGGAATGCTGATCTCCAGGCGCGTGCCCGGCCGCACGAAGCGCGAGGAGCGGAACAACAGCCCGATGTCGCCCGACTGCGGCAGCGCGTCGCGACGGAAGATATCCAGCAACAGGCGCCGACTGTGCAGGGGGAAGCTGTCCGGATGACGCAGGAAGCCGCCGTGGCCCTCCGCGGCGGCCCGGCGCAGGCGGGCGGTGGTCGACGGCCTGGCGTCCCCGGGGCCCCTGACGGGCCCGGCAATCGGTTGTGCGCTCATCATCCTCTCCTGCCGGTAATCCTGTGGCAAAGGGCTGCCCTGATCGCAGCCGGATCCCAAGTAAAGCCCAGAAAAAGGATTAAATCAAGAATAAAAATGCTTAATAACCATAAAGCTATGTAGTATTTATCAAGTAATTTATAATTTATCCCCAGGTCGCCGCCGAAGCCGGGACCCGCGGTAGCGAGGTGAACCCTGATGTCCAGCGTGATCGACTGCGGCCCGGCCGCGGCACTGCAGCCCGGCGCCATGCGTCGGGTCGAGGTGCCCGGGCGGGCGCCACTGGCGCTGTACAACATCGACGGCGAGTACCTGGCCACCGATGACAACTGCACGCACAAGTGGGCATCGCTGGCCAGTGGCTGGCTGGAGGGCGACAAAGTCGTGTGTCCCTGGCACGGCGGCGCCTACGACGTACGCAGCGGTCGTGCCGTGGCCCCGCCCTGCGTGACCCCGCTGCAAACCTGGCCGGTTGCCGAGCAGGGCGGTCGGCTGCTGGTCACGCTGGACAGTGCGGCCGCCGACACCGCGCCCGGCTGAGATGGCCGATGGCGTGCCATGAGGCTGCCGGCCGCTTACACTGTGCGCCGCGGGAGTGCCGGCATGGCGGCGCCCGCCGGCCGCCCGGCGGCCAGCCACCTTATCGAGCCAATGGACGACATCGCCGCGGGTCGGCGATGCGGAGGAACATCGTGACCGATCCGACCAACCCTGCGCCCGGCTCAGCCGCGACGGCGCTGCCCGATATCCGCAGGACCGCCCTGCATCCGGATTACTGGTACCCGGTTGCCCGCAGCCGCGCCCTGAAGCCCGGCAAGGCCATCGGGGTGACCTTCGGTGGCGAGCCCATTGCCCTGGTGCGCCCCGAGTCCGGAGAGCCCTTCGCGCTGGAAGACCGCTGTGCCCACCGGCAGGTGCCACTGCACCTGGGGGATGTGCAGTCCGACCGCCTGCGCTGCACCTACCACTGCTGGGCCTATGACCGCCACGGCAAGTGCGTGAACGTGCCTTACCTTGACCGCGGCCGCCAGCTTCCCAACGGGGTGCGCGCTTATCCCTGTCGCGAGGCCTACGGCCTGGTGTTCGTGTACATGGGCGATCCGGCGGCGCCGGGCTTCCAGGCCTTCCCGCAGGTGGATCGCTACGATGATCCGGCCTATCGCACGCGCTTCCTGGACCGGCGTGTGCAGTGCCATTACTCGTTCATGCACGAGAACCTGATGGACATGAACCACCAGTTCCTGCACCGCTCGCTGATGGGCAGCATCCGCACCACGTTCATGGACCTGCGCGTGGACGACAGCGGGGTGGAGGTGGACTACACGTTCTCGCGCGCGGCCGGCAAGCAGCCGCTCGGCGAGCGCTTCATGCTGGGGCGCCGGCCGGCGCCGACCGCCGAGCGGTCCCGCGACCTGATGACCATTCGCACCGACTACCCCTACCAGTGGCTGCGCTTCTGGACCGCGGGCAGCGAGGAGCCGGCGCTGGACCTGTGGAACTGCTACATCCCCATCGACCGCGAGCAGCGCGTGAACCATACCTTCGGCCTGATGAACATCCGCCGGCCCGGCATCCCCGGGCTCATCAACGTGCTGTGGCCCTTCATCGCCTGGTTCACCGACGGCATTTTCGCCCAGGACCGGCGCATCGTGGAGCTGGAACAGGCGGCCTTCGAGGCCCAGGGGGGGGACTGGAACAACGAGATCTTCCCGGTCATCCAGGCGCTGCGGGATTGCCTGCGCAGCTCCGGGGTGCCCGTCACGGGCACGCCTTCGCTGCCGGGCTGAACGCGGCGGCCGGCCTCAGGCGCTCAGGCGCACCTCGTAGCCGGTGTGGCGGCGCACGTTGAACACGGCGCCGTCCTCGAACATCAGGTACTGCCCGCGGATGCCACTGAGGCGGCCTTCGAACTCGGGCGTCTTGTCCAGGCTCACGCTGCGCACCTTCGC
>CAYGQN010000435.1:396-3563 GCA_964351795.1 uncultured Gammaproteobacteria bacterium | reverse complement strand
TGGTGCGCACGCAGCGATGAAATGGCGGTGAAGATGACGCTGGCGAGCGAACTCGCCACCGCCATGTGCATGACGACAGCGGGCGCGAACTGTTGCTCGTTGAACAGGAAATACAGGGTCGGCACGATGATGAGGCCGCCGCCAAGGCCGAGCAGGCCGCCGAGGTAACCGGCAAGGGCGCCGAGGACGATATAGGCAAGGAATAACATTGGCGCACCGCGGTCGACAGGCCGGGATTGTAACGCAATGGCGGTTGCTTTCCTCCGGGCGAGTCCGGAGAATTGATGCGTGCCCCCTTCCGGGGCGCGGCTTGTTTCATTCACACGCTACCGGATCCCCGCCATGCGCATCATCGCTGCCCAGCGGTCCCGGCGACCTGTGCCATTGCTGGCCTGGCTGCTGGCACTGTTTCTGGCCAACGGCAGCACGGCAGTGCTCGCTGACCTCGCCTCTGATCGCGAGCGTTTCGTCGCGGCCTGGCGGGCCATGAGCGCGGGCGCCCTGGCGAAGGGGCGCGAACTGGCCGCGGGGCTGGAACACTATCCCCTGTATCCGCACCTCGTCTACCAGGACTACCGGCGCCGACTGCACCTGCTCAAGGCCGACGAGGTGCGCGCCTTTCTCAGCGCCAACGAGAACTCGTGGGTCGGTGATCGGCTGCGCTCGCACTGGCTGGACCTGCTTGCCCGGCGCAAGGACTGGGCCGCCTTCCTGGAGGACTACCGGCCCCAGAGTTCGGCCAGCATGCAGTGCCGGCAACTGCTTGCGCGCATCCGCACCGGTGCCACCCAGGGCATCGTGCAGGATGCCGTGCCGCTGTGGCTGGTGGGCAAGTCGCAGGAGCCCGAGTGCGATCCCGCGTTCGAGCTGCTCTACCAGAGCCCGCTGATGACCGAGGACCTCATCTGGCAGCGGATCCGCCTGGCCATGCAGGAGGGCAGCCCTGATCTCGCCGCCTATCTCGCCCGCAAGCTGCCGGCGCCCATGCGCGAATGGGTTGACCTGTGGCGCCAGGCGCGCGCCAACCCGGCCGCCGCCCTGCGCTCGCCACGGCTGCGCGAGGTGGACACGCCGCGCAGCCGCGAGATTGCCGCCTACGCGGTCGAACGCCTCGCGCGCAGCAACATGGATGCTGCCATCGATGCCTGGGAGGCGGTGCAGCAGAACCTGGACTATGACCCCATGAGCGCGAGCCGCGTGTATCGGAACCTCGGCCGGCGCGCGGACTTCGGCGAACACGAACGCACGATCGCCCTGCTGGACAAGGTGGTCCCGGGCGCGCTGGATGCCGACACACAGCGTTCGCAGTTGCGTGCGGCATTGCGCGAGCGCGATTTCCAGACGCTGCGGCGCTGGACGGCGCAGGATGCGGCCGAGGACATGAACGCGCTGCGCTGGGAGTACTGGCGGGCCCGGGCCCTGGAGGAGACCGGCGCACGCGACGCGGCAGTGCCCATCTACCGGCGCTTGTCACAGGAGCGCGACTACTACGGTTTCCGTGCCGCCGACCAGCTGGGCGTGGGTTACAAGTACAACGACTATCCCATCGACCTGCCGCCGGCCGCGCACGCCCGCATTGCCGCCAACCCGGGCATTGCCCGGGCCAGCGAGTTCTATGCACTCGACATGATCTACGAGGCCCGCCGCGAGTGGTATCACACCTCGCTGCAATTGAGCCCTGAAGAACTCAAGCATGCCGCCGCGCTGGCGCACCAGCTCAAGTGGTACGACCGCGCCATTCTCACCGTTGCGAAATCCGGCTACCTTGACGACGTCTCGCTGCGCTTCCCGATGCCCTTCGAGCCGCTGGTGATGCAATACGCCAGCAAGCGCAAACTGCCGCCGGCGCTCATCTGGGGCATCATGAAGGCCGAAAGCGCCTTCATGGAGGATGCCCGCTCGCCGGTCGGCGCGCTCGGCCTGATGCAGCTCATGCCGGCCACCGGCCGCGAAACCGCCCAGCGCATCGGGCTGAAGCTGAAGAACACCTCCCAACTGCTGCAGGCGCGCTACAACATCACCGTGGGCAGTGCCTACCTGCGCCAGATGCTGGACCGTTTCGACGGCAACATCGCCATGGCGGCGGCGGGCTACAATGCCGGGCCGCACCGGGTGCAGGCCTGGCGGCCCAAATCCGGCTGCGAGGATGCGGAACTGTGGATCGAACAGATCCCGTTCACCGAAACGCGACGCTACGCCCGCCGCGCCCTGTTCTTCCTGGCCATGTACGAATGGCGCATGGCAGGCAGTGTCGAACGGCTGGAATCACGCCTGGCCAAAGTGCCGCCCCGACGCGGCCGGCTCGCAGAGTGCAGCGTCTGAGGCATGCCGGCGTACAATCGCCCCTGATGAACACGAGTGAACCATGACCAGCAAGACCATCACGATTCTCGGCGGCACCGGCTTCATCGGCAGCCGGCTGTGTACGCTGCTCGCCCGCGAAGGCCATCAGCTGCGGGTGCTCACACGCCACCGTGAACGCAGCAAGCACCTGCTGGTGCTGCCGACGCTGCGCCTGATCGAGGCCGATCCCTTCGACGAGAAGGCCCTGCACGAGGCCGCCGCCGGCTCCGACGTGATGGTGAACCTGGTGGGCATTCTCAATGAGCGTGGCGATGACGGCGCCGGCTTCCGCCGCGCGCATGTCGGCATCACCGAGGCGGCATTGAAGGCCTGCCGGCAACTGTACATCCCCCGCTACCTGCACATGAGCGCCCTGCACGCGTCCTCGCAGGGCCCCAGCCATTACCTGCGCAGCAAGGCCGAAGCCGAGGCCCTGCTGGCCCGCTCCAGCGCCGCCTGGACGGTGTTCCGGCCGTCGGTGGTGTTCGGCCCGGGCGACAGCTTCTTCAACCGCTTCGCCGGACTGCTGCGCATGACGCCGCTGGCCTTTCCACTGGCCTGCGCCGGGGCACGCTTCGCCCCGGTGTTCGTCGATGATGTCGCCCGGGCCTTCATCCACGCCATGCATGAACGCGACACCCAGGGCATGGCCTTCGACCTGTGCGGCCCGCAGGTGTACACCCTGGCCGAGCTGGTGGCGTACACCGCCAGCCAGCTGGGCCTGAAGCGCCGGATAATCGCCCTGCCGGATTCACTCGCCCGGCTGCAGGCCAATGCGCTGGAGCACGTGCCCGGCAAGCCCTTCTCGCGGGACAACCTGCGTT
>CAYGQN010000435.1:0-386 GCA_964351795.1 uncultured Gammaproteobacteria bacterium | reverse complement strand
TGGCGTCATCCCCGGCCTGGCATCGCTCGGCATCGTTCCGACGGCGCTGGATGCGGTGGTGCCCGGCTACATCCACCCCGACTGGAAGGGCGGCCGCTACGGCGTGTTCCGGACCCTGGCGGGGCGCTGAGCCAGCCGCTCAGGGCCTGAAGGCGTCCCTTTCCAGCGCGCCGATCGCCCCGGCGCGAAGCTGGTGCAGCCGCTCGCCCAGTGCCGGCCCTTGCAGGCCCGATTCCACCAGCGGCCGCACGTCGATAGCGGCGGCCGCGCGCCGTGCCTCGCGCAGGAAAGCCGCCTGCGTGTAGGGCACATCCTCCAGGCCGGTGCGGCCGCGGGCATCGGCCTCACAGGCCAGCAGGAAGTCGGCGAGACGCTCGGGCCGCCGG
>CAYGQN010000434.1:0-3587 GCA_964351795.1 uncultured Gammaproteobacteria bacterium | reverse complement strand
ACACGGTGGCGCGCCTCGGCGGGGACGAGTTCACGGTGCTGGTGACCCGCCTGGTGGACGCCCACGGCAATGCCGTGGAAATCACGGACTTCGCGCCACGCTTCAAGCAGTTCGGACGCCTGTTCCGGCCGACCACGCTGGTGCGGCAGCTGCGGCCCGCGGCCGGCAGCCCGCGCATCCGCGTGCACCTGCGGCCCCGCTACGACAGTGGTGCCGGCGCCCCGGACATCACCCATGGCAGCAATCACATCCGCTATGTCCTGGACGAGCAGGTGCTGCGCCTGACCACCGATGCGTCCATCACCGCGGTGCTGGACCAGCTCCCGTTCGTGCTCGATCGCGACATCACCCTCATGCTCGGTCCTGACGAGACCGTGCAGGGTGCCGTCGGCGATGTCGGCCGCCGCTTCCAGGAAGAGACGGTGGACTACTGGCGCGACTGGGTGCGCTACCTCGGCATTCCCTTCGAGTGGCAGGATGCGGTGATCCGCGCCGCCATCACCCTGAAGCTCAATGCCTACGACGACACCGGCGCCATCATCGCCGCCCTGACCACCTCCCTGCCCGAGCACCCGGGTAGCGGCCGCAACTGGGATTACCGCTACTGCTGGTTGCGCGATGCGCACTTCGTGGTCGGAGCGCTGAACCGCCTCGGCGCGACCCAGACCATGGAGCGCTACCTCGGCTACATCATCAACATCGCCGCCAACGCCCCGGACAAGAAGCTGCAGCCGGTGTACCGGATCAACGGCCAGCCGCAGATGCCCGAACGCATTGTCGAGACGCTGCCCGGTTACCGCGGCATGGGCCCGGTGCGTATTGGCAACCAGGCCTTCGAGCAGATCCAGAACGATGTCTACGGCGCGGCCATCCTGCCGGCCACGCACGTGTTCTTCGATCGCCGCATCAGTCATCCCGGCAACGAGGCCCTGTTCCACCGCCTGGAAACCCTGGGCGAGGCGGCCTGCGAGTTCTTCGACAAGCCCGATGCCGGGCCCTGGGAGCTGCGCAATTCCGAGACGGTGCACACCTATTCCGCGGTGATGTGCTGGGCCGGCTGTGATCGCCTGGCGAAGATTGCCAGGCAGCTCGGCCTGACCGATCGTACGGCCTGGTGGTCGGAACAGGCCGACCACATGAAGGCGGTCATCGAGCGCGAGGCCTGGAACGAGGACGTGGGTGCTTTCGTCGAGAGTTTCGGCGGTACCGAACTCGATGCCAGCATGCTGCTGCTGCACGACCTCGGCTTCCTGGCCGCCGATGATCCGCGCTTCGCTTCCACCGTGGCGGCCATCGAGCGACAGCTGCGGCGTGGCGATTACCTGTTCCGCTACGTCAAGGAAGACGACTTCGGCCGACCGGAAACCGCTTTCAGCATCTGTACGTTCTGGTACATCGATGCCCTGGCGGCCCTCGGCCGGCGCGAGGAGGCCCGCACCCTGTTCGAGAACATGCTGGCTCGGCGCAACCGCTTCGGACTGCTGTCCGAGGATATCGATCCGCTGACCGGCGAGCTGTGGGGCAACTTCCCCCAGACCTATTCCATGGTCGGGCTCATCACCTCTGCCATGCGGTTGTCGCGAACCTGGGAGTCGGCGTTTTGAGCCGCCTGGTCGTGGTCAGCAACCGCGTGGCAGTGCCACGCGATGGCCAGACCGCCAAGGGTGGCCTGGCCGTGGGCCTGATGGCGGCGCTGGAGACGGCCGGCGGGCTGTGGTTCGGCTGGGACGGCAGGGTCACCGACGGCAATGTCAGTACGCCGGCAACGGTCACGCGCGGCAAGGTGAAGTTCGTCACCATGCCGCTGAACCGGCACGACTACGATTGCTACTACAGCGGCTATGCCAACCGCGTGCTGTGGCCGCTGTGCCACGAGCGCATCGACCTGATGGGCTACGAGCGTCGTTTCGACGAGGCCTGGGAGCGCGTCAACGCGCTGTTCGCCCGCAAGCTGCTGCCGCGGCTGGGCAACGATGATCTCATCTGGATTCACGACTTCCACCTGATTCCGCTGGCCAATTACCTGCGCCAGGCCGGCGTGAACTCGCCCATCGGCTTCTTCCTGCACGTGCCGTTCCCGCCCTACGACATCTTCCGGATCCTGCCGCGGCACGAGCACATCCTGCGCTACCTGTGCGCCCACGACGTGGTGGGCTTCCAGACCGACATCGACCAGCGCTCCTTCGTCGAATGCGTGCGCTCGGCGCTGCCGGAGGCGCAGGTGCGCGGCAACAGCATCCGCATCGGCCTGTGGAACTGCCAGACCAAGGTGTTCCCGATCGGCGTGGACGTCGATGAAATCCAGACCACCGCCCGGGCCGGGCGCGCGAGCCTGCAAGGCCGGCGCCTGCTGGAAAGTGCCAGCGGCAGGCGCCTCATCATCGGGGTGGATCGCCTGGATTACAGCAAGGGCCTGCCGCAGCGCTTCCGTGCCTACCAGCACCTGCTGGAGGATTATCCCTCGCATCGCGGCCAGACCATCCTGCTGCAGATAGCCCAGCCCTCGCGCGACGATGTGCCCGAGTACCAGCAGATCCGCGAAACCCTGGAGCGTGTTGCCGGGCGGATCAACGGGCGTTTCTCCGACTACGACTGGACGCCGCTGCGCTACCTCAACAAGGGATTCGCGCGCTCGACCGTCATCGCCTTCCTGGCCAACAGTGACGTGGCGCTGATCACCCCGCTGCGCGACGGCATGAACCTGGTGGCCAAGGAGTTCGTGGCGGCCCAGGATCCGGCCGCGCCGGGGGCGCTGATCCTCTCGGAGATGGCCGGCGCGGCGCGCGAGCTGGACACGGCGATCCTGGTCAACCCCTACGACGAGCAATCCATGGCCGATGCCATGGCCCGGGCCGTGGCGATGAGCAACGAAGAGCGCCGCGAGCGCTGGGAAGCCATGATGAAGGTCCTGCGACGCAATGACATCCACGCCTGGCGGCGACGCTTTGTCGACACGCTGGCGAACACCTCCCGCTGACATCCATGGTGAACAAGATGCCCAGCCTGGTCGCCGATGTCGGCGGGACGCACACGCGGATCGCCAGCGCTTGCCAGCCGCAGGACGCCCGCGTGTTCATGAATGCCGATTTCGACTCGCTGGAGGCCGTGCTGGCGGCCTGGGCCGATAGCGCCGGGCCGTCGCCGCGGGCGGCCATCGCCGTGGCGGCACCCGTGCACGACGGGCCGATCACACTCACCAACCTCGGCTGGACCTTCAGCCGCGAGTCGCTGGCCGGCGCCTGTGGCGCCAAGGAGCTGCTGCTGGTGAACGACTTCGCCGCGGTCGCCGCCTGCGTGCCCGCGCTCACCGCCGCCGACTGCCTGGCGATCGGCGGCGGCCGGGCGGTGCGGGAAGCACCGGCACTGGTGCTCGGCCCCGGCACGGGGCTGGGCACCGCTTTGCTGGGCCCGCCCGGCTCCGGCCGCCTGCCGCCGGGACACTGCCTGCTCCCCGGCGAAGGCGGGCATGCCAGCCTGGCCGCCCGCGACGCGCGCGAGTGGGCCATCGTGGCCGCCCTGGCGCAGCGGCACGGTCGCGTATCCGCCGAGCGGGTGCTGTCCGGCCCCGGCCTGGTGGCGCTGTACGA
>CAYGQN010000433.1:1862-3625 GCA_964351795.1 uncultured Gammaproteobacteria bacterium | reverse complement strand
CTCGGTGTGCACACCGAGATGCTCACCGACGGGCTGGTGGAGCTGTACCAGTCCGGCCAGGTCACCGGCGCGCGCAAGCAGCTGCGCCCCGGCAAGCTGGTGTTCAGCTTCGGCGTGGGCACACGCAACATGTACGACACGCTCGACGGCAACGCGGATTTCCTGTGCTGCCCGTCCGATTTCACCAACATGCCGCATGTCATCATGCGCAACGACAACTTCGTGTCCATCAACAACACCACCCAGATGGATCTCCAGGGCCAGGCCGCCTCGGAGTCCGACGGCTACCGGCACATCAGCGGCAGCGGCGGACAGTTGCAGTTCGTGCGCGGCGCCTACGCGTCGAACAACGGCAAGTCCTTCATGTGCCTGGCCTCGACCTACGAGAAGAACGGCATCCGCAAGAGCCGCATCACCGCCGAGCTTACCCCCGGCAATATCGTGACCACGCCGCGCACCGACACCATGTACGTGGTGACCGAGTACGGCATCGTCAACCTCAAGGGCAAGTCGGTACCGGAGCGGGCGAAGGCGCTTATCAGCATCGCCCACCCGGATTTCCGCGAACAGCTCGAGCGCGAGGCGCACGAACGCCGGCTGCTCCCGCGCGGCTTCCGCTGAGCCGCCCCGGCCGCGCTCAGCCGCGCGCGGGCAGGGAGTAGGCCGCCACGGCCACGGCCGTGTCCATGAAATCCCGGAAGTGCGACCAGCGTGCATCGCGCAGCGTGATCACGTGCACGAAGTCCGAGTCGATGACGCCGCCGGTGCGTTTGCTGGTCAGGTTCAGGTGCCCGGTGACCACCACCTTGTCGGCGTCGGCCAGGAACTCCTCGGCATCGAACTGGTTGATGTCCACCGCGCCGAGCACCGTCCCGAAGAAGCGCCGCGCGGCTTCGAGGCCCTCGTAATGGCCGGCATAGGGGATGATTGAGGGGCCGTAGAAATCGATGACGATGTCATCGTTGCACAGGGCCAGGATCCCCGGGATGTCCGCCGCGCCGAAGGCGGCGAACAGCGACTGGGTGGCGGCGATGTTGTCCTGTTGAACGCTCATGGCCGGTCCCCGGCAGGCTGGAAATCGATGTACAGGGCCTGGTAGCTGCAGGTGAGCAGGCTGGCCGTCTGCGGTTCCGGCGGGCGCGCGGACAGCGCCAGCGCCGGGCAGTGATCCAGGACGGCGTTGACGAGACTGCTCGCCTCCAGCCGCGCCAGCGCGGAGCCCAGGCAATGATGCACCCCGTGGCCGAAGGTCATGTGCCGCGCCAGGTTGGGCCGGTCGATATCGAAGCGAGCCGGCTCGGGGAACACGTCCGGATCGTGGTTGGCGGCGGCGAAGAACAAGGCCACCCAGTCCCCGGCGCGGATGCGGCGCCCGTCGATGTCGACATCCCGGGTGGCGATGCGGAACAGGCGCTGCGGCGGCCCGCCGTGGCGCAGGCTCTCGTCGATGAAGGCGCGTACCAGTCCACGGTCCGCACGCAGCCGCGCGTACAGCGCCGGCATGCTCGCCAGGTTGTACAGCAGGTTGGTGAGCAGGAAGGTGGTGGTCTCGCTGCCGGCGACCACCAGCGTGATGCAGAAGCGCACCACCTCGTCGAACGACAGGCGCGCGCCGTCAACCTCGGCGGTCAGCAGGGCTGAGATGAGATCCTGCGGCGCGCCGTCGGCGTGCGCTTCCTGCGCCGCCTCGCTTACCCGGGCAACGAAGTACTCGAACAACTCACCGTTGCTGGCCTCGCGCTCGGCCGGGCTGAGCGGCGCGG
>CAYGQN010000433.1:0-1852 GCA_964351795.1 uncultured Gammaproteobacteria bacterium | reverse complement strand
GGCGCGGACAGCATGAAGGCCGTCGCCCAGCGCCGGAAGCGCGCGGCGTCCGCATCGGGCAGGCCGAGAAAGCGCAGCATCACGCGGGCCGGAATCACGGCGGTGAGCTTGCCCACCACCTCGTCACCGTTGTCCATTGTGGCGACCAGCTCCGCGGCCAGCGCCGCTGCCCAGGCCTCCAGCCCGGTGATGCCCCGCCGCGAGAACACCAGGTTGACGATGGCGCGCAGGCGATCATGTTCGGGGTTGTCGTGGTTGACCAGCATGAGCGTGGGCGCCGAGGAGTTCTCCTGCAGCGGATCCCGTGACGAGAAGCTGTCGTGATCACGCGCCGCGGCCGCGACCTGCTCGTAACGCATCAGCACCCAGGCGGTCACCGCCTCGTCAGCGTCGGGGATGGTGCCGGGCGGATAGTCCCGGTAGCCGTAGACCGGTGTCAGCGGGCGGAGCCGCTGGTACAGCGGATACGGGTTGGCAATGGTCGCGGGCGTGGCCAGCGCTTCGACCAGGCCCGCCGCCTCCGTCGGCAATGACTGCGTCAGCGGCATACCCCCTCCTTTTTATTATTCACAGAGTGAACTGTTCATGATGTTAATCTTCTGATCGAACCCTTTGCAACCTCGCAATTCGCACCGGAGGCCAGCTTGGCAGGCGCAACATCCCGGCCGCCGAACGCGGCGCGACAGTTTCTCGAGCTGTACTACCCCATCCACTACCGCGCCGGCATCGGCGTGGAAGATGCCCTGCGTGGACGCGGCCTGGGCCGGCACCAGGTCGCCATCCTCTGGCTGATTCACGCCGAGGGGGTGGATGGGCGCAGCCTGGACCGCAAGCGCATCCAGCGGGCCCTCACGAGCTGGTTCGGCATCTCTCCCGCCGCAGTCACCAAAGCCCTGAACGGCATGAGTACGGCCCCGCGCAAGCTCCTGCGCCTGGAGGGCAATCCGGCTTCCGGCCGCGAGAAACTGGTGATACTCACCGCTGCCGGGGAGCGACAACTGCAGGCGATGATCGGGCGGGGCACCGCCCACGTGCAGCGCATCATCGACGAGATGGACGATGCCCAGGTGCTGGCCGGGCTGGCGTTCTTCGAGAAAATCACGGCCATCATCGATGGCTGGGACGGCCGCTGAGCCGCCCGCCGCGGCGCCGCCTGACAGGGCCGGCCGGCCCTGTCACCATCGCCGGGCGCATCCGCGTGCGTGGCAGCGACCGCGCGCATGACGCCGCGGCCCGGCGTTACGCGGCATTAACGGGCGCGCTGCTACAATGCGGACCGCAGCGCTGACGCCCGGTCAGCCCGCACCCGATGGCATCGCAACGGAGCCTGTACGCATGAGCGAGAACGCCGGCTATACCCCGCCGAAAGTCTGGACCTGGGAGCAGGACGAGGGCTCGGAGTGGAGCAAGCTCAACCGCCCGATCGCAGGGCCCACGCACGAGCAGGCCCTGCCGGTGGGCAGGCATCCCCTGCAGCTGTATTCGCTGGCCACGCCCAATGGCGTGAAGGTCACCATCGCGCTTGAAGAGCTGCTGGCGCTCGGCCACGCCGGCGCCGAGTACGACGCCCACCTCATCCGCATCAACGAGGGCGACCAGTTCGGCAGCGGCTTCGTGGCCGTCAACCCCAACTCCAAGATCCCGGCCCTGATGGACCACAGCCTGGACCCGCCGGTGCGGGTGTTCGAGTCCGGTGCCATCCTGCTGTACCTGGCCGAGAAGTTCGGGGCCTTCGTGCCCACCGCGCCGGGCGCGCGCGCCGAGTGCCTGTCGTGGTTGTTCTGGCAGATGGGTTCAGCGCCCTACCTCGGTGGCGGCTTCGGGCATTTCTACGCCTACGCCAAGGTAAAGC
>CAYGQN010000432.1:0-3643 GCA_964351795.1 uncultured Gammaproteobacteria bacterium | reverse complement strand
CGCTGCGGCCGGCGGCGCCGGGGCAGTTGCCTCCGACGCGACTGCCTCGGTCCCGGCGTCGGCGGTCTGCTTGTCGAAGGCCGCGCTGTACTCGTTCATCAGGGCCTCGAGGTTGAAGCGGGTTTCGGCCAGCTCTGCCTCCAGCACCGCGTTGGCCTCGGACAGCCCGGCCACCTGGCTGGCGTCGACGGTGTTCTTCGGCGTCATCCGGATCCACGGGGCGATGACCTGGGTCAGCGTGGCCGGCAGTTCACGCAGCTTGTCGCGGTTGCGATCCACGTACACGTTCGCCATGGCATTGTAGAAAGCTGATTCGCGGGCAATGAACTCGTCGACCGTCTTCGCCAGCTCCTCGCCTTCCATGTTGTAGGTGCTGGCGAAGATGATGGTCAGGGCCTCGCGTCGCTTGGGCTCGCCTTCCTCCACCCCGCTCTGCAGCGCACTGGCCGCGCTCTCATCGGCCTTGCGCTCGGCACTGCGGGCGGCGTCCACAGCGCTGAGCGTGGCGCCGCTGCGGCGCATGAGAATCACCACGCTGGCGATGGCTGCCAGGGCGAACTCGGCGGCCAGAATGACGGCGCTGATGGCGATGTCGTTCATGCGGCGACTCCCTTCATGGCCTTGCGTGTGCGCCTGCCCAGCAGCCACCAGGTCAGCCCCAGCAGCGGCAGGAATACGACGTTGCCGGCACCGACGATGGCGGCAATGCGCAGCGGTGACCGCGTTGTCGGCGCCGCGTCCACGGGCCCGGTGGATTCCTCCGGCACCGCTGGCGGGCCGGTGTTGATGCGCACGCGCTCCTGCAGCGTCACCTGCCGCAGGCTGCCGGTGGCGTCGCTGTAGACCAGCCTGGCCGTGACCTGGTGCTCACCGGCACTCAGTACCACCTGCTCGGCGCTGCGGTTGTCGGGCCGGACTTCCAGCACGTGGCGCTCGCCGGCCGGGGTTTCAATGACGATATGCCCGCCAACGGACGCCGGCGCCAGGCGGCGCTCATCGGTGAGCACTTCCAGCAGCACCGCGGCGGGGATCGGGCCGCTGGTGTCCGTGGCGGCGAGGTAGTCGCGGCCGCTGGCCTGCAGGCGCAGCGCCGGCGGCAGCACCCGCAGCTTGCGCTGCAGCGCCCGCCGGAAGGTGCCGCCGTCGAGCAGCACCTGCATGTCCCAGCTGCCCTCTGCCAGCCGGTCGCCGGACAGCTGGGCCGTGAAGCGCCCGCTCTCCGGGATGAGGGCCAGCGGCATCTCGCGCGTTTCACCGCTGGCGCCGGTGAAGCGCACGCTGGCGTTGACCATGCGCAGCAGATCCTCGCGCGTGACCGGGGTGTCGTGGTCGGTCAGCCAGGTCACCATGTCGATCGCGGTGCCATCGGGCAGGCCGGCCGGCAGTGGCCCGATGTCGATACCGAGGTCGGTGACCACGGCCACGCGGTTGTCGGGGTCCTCGGCGCCTTCCAGCCGCCACTCGCCCGGCGCCGGCGCCGTGATGGTGACCAGGTCATAGGCGCCCTCGGCGCGCCAGCGCAGGCGCTCGTCGGTGCTGTCCGCCGTCCAGACCGTGCCGGTCGGATCCACCAGCCGCGCCGGTTCACCGTCGCCGCGAAAGGCGAGCAGGGTCATTTCCGAGATGCTGTCGTCGATGCTGAATGCGTTGCCTTCCAGCGGTACCGTGGTCGGCGGCGCGGCCTGCTCCAGCATGTGCAGGAACACCCGCTGCAGGGCCTCGGCATCATCGGCGGCCTCCAGCCAGCCGCCGGTGGCATCGGTGAGCAGTTTCATCAGTGCGGTGTCGACCTTGTCGGACAGGGCGATGGCGTGCACCTTCACTCCGAGACCTTGCAGCCGGGCAATCTGGTCGGACACGATGCGGGCCCGCGAGACCTCGCTGAGGTCGGTATTCCTGGACACGTCGACGACGCCGTCGGTGAGCAGCACGATATGGCGCCCCCCGGCTTCGGCCTCGCCCTCCCAGCCATCGATGGCGGCATCGATGGCTTCCTCGATATCGGTGAACAGGCCGCGCGAGTGGATCTGCTGCAGACGCTGGCGTGCCAGCTCCCGCCAGGCGGTGTCGACCGGCCCTACCGGCACCAGCGGGCTCGGGTCGGCGGCGAACAGCCAGGCGCCTGCCCGCGTGCCTTCGGGCAGCAGTTCGCTGACCAGGCCGAGCGCCGGCCGGCGCAGGTTGCGCGGGTCGTTCTTCTTCATGCTGCCGGACACGTCCACGAGGATGCGCACGTCGGGCGAGGCTGCGCCGGCGACAGCGGTCCCCAGCAGCAGCAACGCCGCCAGGCCCAGCGGGCGGAACAAGGCTGTTGGCTTCATGGCTGGTGTGACGGCCGGGCCCGCGAATTCTTTAAGCGGGACTGTCGCCCATTGATGCGCATCCGCAACAAAAAGCTTGCGCCTGACAACAAATCGGGGCCGACTGTCTACGGGACTTGACCCCGGGCAGGCGCTAAGTCTAAGTTACGTGAAAATTCATCTAATTAATTTCGTTTCGTTTTTGCAACAATCAGCACATGCCAGCCGCGGTGCCACAGGTATCGGGGGGCGGCACGGGCCCAGAGCGCGCAACCGGGGCGCGACGCGCACGGGCCGGCATCAGCATCCACTTTTCCCGGGGGAGCAAGCACAGCATGAAGCAAACAGCCCGCAGGACGGCCGGATGGGTACTCGGGGCCGCCGCCACGGCCATCGTGGCCGGGGACCTGGCAGCGCAGGGGTTTGCCCTGGAGGAAGTGGTGGTGACCGCTCGCAAGCGCGAGGAATCACTGCAGGACTCCCCGGTCGCCATTTCCGCCTTCACCGCGCAGGATCTGCAATTGCGCCAGGTCGAATCGACCGACCGGCTCGGTGACATCACCCCCAACCTGACCTTCGACTCGGTGTCCCCGTCCTCGGGTTCATCCTCGGCGGCGCAGATCTTCATCCGCGGTATCGGCCAGACTGACTTCACGCCGGTCACCGACCCCGGTGTGGGCCTCTACATCGATGGCGTCTACATGGCGCGCTCGGTGGGCAACGTCATGGACTTCCTGGACGTCGAGCGTATCGAAGTGCTGCGCGGCCCCCAGGGCACGCTGTTCGGGCGCAACACCATCGGCGGCGCGGTGGTCGTGCACTCCAAGCGTCCCGACGAGGAACTGCGCGCCAGCCTGCAGGCCCAGATCGGCAATGATGACATGGTCTTTGTCACCGCCAAGGCCAACGGCGCCATCACCGACAACCTGTTCGGCAACATCGCCTATGCCTCCCGTGATCGCGACGGCTACGTGCGCCGTGTCAGCGACGGGGTACGCACCGGCGATGACGACAGCAACTCGGTGCGCGGCTCATTGCTGTGGGAGGCCGCCGAGAACTTCGAGGCCTATGCCACCTTCGACTACACCCGCATCCGTGAGAACGGCGCACCTACCGTTTCCGGTGGTGTGAACGACGCGCAGGCCTTCGGCACCTTTGGTAATGCCCTGCTGGCAAGCTGCAGCGCCATCCAGATCAACAACGGTGGTCTGGGCCCGCCCGCCTTCGGTGCCGGTGGTCCGCCCTCGCTGCCGCCCCCCGGTGTCGGTTCCGGTGGCGCGCCGGGCTGCTTCGGGCCCGACAGCTTCGCCGGCAAGTTCACCTCGGAAGGTACCTTCCCGGTG
>CAYGQN010000431.1:3089-3652 GCA_964351795.1 uncultured Gammaproteobacteria bacterium | reverse complement strand
AGTTCGAGAATCCAGCCCGTTACGTTGTCCAGGAAGTAGCGATCATGGGTGACCGCGACGACGGTACCGTCGTATTTTTCGAGGAAGCGCTCGAGCCAGGCGACCGATTCGGCATCCAGGTGGTTGGTCGGCTCGTCGATGAGCAGCATCTCCGGCTCGCTCAGCAGCAGCCGGCACAGGGCCACGCGGCGGCGCTCGCCTCCGGACAGCCGGCTGACGTCGGAATCCCAGGGTGGCAGGCGCAGGGCGTCGGCGGCCACCTCGAGGCGTCGCTCCAGTTCCCAGGCGCCGGCGGCGTCGATGGCGTCCTGCAGCTTCGCCTGCTCGTCCAGCAGCGCCGTCATCTCGTCATCGTCCATGGGCTCGGCAAAGCGTTCGCTGATGGCGTTGAAGCGGTCCAGCAGGGCCTTGGTCCCGGCGACGCCTTCCTCGACGTTACCGCGCACGTCCTTGCTCGCGTCGAGCTGCGGCTCCTGCGGCAGGTAGCCGATCTTCAGGTTCTTCTGCGGGATGGCCTCGCCTTCGATTTCCTTGTCCACGCCGGCAAGTCCACCCTGCTGCGG
>CAYGQN010000431.1:0-3079 GCA_964351795.1 uncultured Gammaproteobacteria bacterium | reverse complement strand
ATCCGCAGCAGGGTGGACTTGCCGGCGCCGTTGAGGCCGAGCACG
This sequence comes from uncultured Gammaproteobacteria bacterium, assembly GCA_964351795.1. Lineage (GTDB taxonomy): Bacteria > Pseudomonadota > Gammaproteobacteria > JADZEE01 > JADZEE01 > CAYGQN01. The sequence continues at coordinate 3,034 of CAYGQN010000431.1, read as the reverse complement.
CCAATCTTGGCGCCGGGAAAGAAACTCAGGGAAATGTCCTTGAGAATGTGGCGCTTGGGCGGCACGAGCTTGCCGACCCGGTTCATGCTGTAGACGTACTGAGCCATGCTGCAGATCTTCGCGGTGAGGGGCAGGCGCGCAATTATGGGTGATGCGCTTCACCATGCAAGCCCCGCCCCGGCGCGGATGCCTCAGGCGACGGTGCGATCAGCGACCAGCATGCCCGCTACCATGGCCAGGACAAACACCAGCGGCGCGATCGGCCCGAGCAGCAGTGCAGCCAGCGCCGGGCCCGGACAGAACCCGACCAGCCCCCAGCCGATACCGAACAGCACCGCGCCGCCCACCAGGCGCCGGTCGATGCCGCTGCGGGGCAGGGCCGCCAGTGTCTGACGCAGCGTCATGCTGCCGCGGCCCAGCAGGCGCAGGCCGATGAAGGTGGTGCCGGTGGCGCCGCCAAGGACGAAGGCGAGGCTCGGGTCCCAGTGGCCGGCAACGTCAAGAAAGCCGAGGACCTTGGCCGGGTCGACCATGCGCGAGATGGCCAGGCCCAGGCCGAACAGGATCCCGGAGAGCAGGGCGAGGAGGATGCGCATCGTTCAGCCCACCAGGTGCCGGGTGACGAATACCGTGAGCACGGCCACGCCCAGGAACACGGCCACCGCCACGGCGGAGCGGGGCGACAGGCGCGCCAGCCCGCAGACGCCGTGACCGCTGGTGCAGCCACTGCCCATACGGGTGCCGAAGCCCACCAGGAACCCGCCGGCCACCAGCAGGGGCAGGTTGTCGGTAATGGAGATCGGCTGCCAGTGGCCAGCCAGTTGCGCCCAGGCGGTCGCCGCTCCGATCAGTCCCGCCAGGAAGGCCAGGCGCCAGGGCCGCTCGGCGGCAGGGCCATCCAGGCTGCCGGCGAGGATGCCGGAGATGCCGGCCACGCGGCCCAGCGTGCTGAGCAGCAGCAGGCTGCTCAGGCCGATGAGGATCCCGCCGATCAGGGCCGGCACGGGCGTGAATTCTGTCATCGCATCCGCCTTCAAATATTAGTAAGTTCTAATATAATAGCGCGCTCTGAACGAATGGAAAAGCGCACATGCAACACGGTGTGATGATCGAGGAGATGGGCCCCCGCGCCGAGGCCGCGGCCGCGCTGCTGAAGGCGCTGGCCAACCCGGCCCGCCTGCGCATGCTGTGCCGCCTGGTGGAGGGCGAGTGCAGTGCCGGCGCACTGGAGCAGTTTGCAGGGCTGGGCCAGTCGGCGGTGTCGCAGCACCTGGCCGTGCTGCGCCGGGAAGGCATCGTCAGCGCCCGGCGGGAAGGCAGTGTCATCCACTACAGCATTGCCAGCGCGGTGGCGGCAGCCCTGCTCGCGGTGCTGTACGAGGCCTTCTGCAAACCCGGCATGAACTATAAACTACATAAATAATCTTATATTACTTATTGTATTTAATAGATTAAAAACCCCCAATCTCATGTAATTTCCAGGTGCTTGCAGGATTCTCCTGCCGACCCCAGCGCTCCCTCATGCGGACTGCGATTTTTGACAGGTCCGCGCCGGCGGCGCAGAATCGCCCCCGCTGATGCTTCTGGTGCCCGCCCCGGCGTTCCGGCCGGACGGGTTAAACGGGAAGCCGGTGCGGCGCGTTTGCTTCACGCAAGCCGCCAAGGCCGGCACTGCCCCCGCAACGGTAAGCAGGCATGGTGGCATCCATACGGCCACTGCGCTCCGCAAGGAGTGTGGGAAGGCGGATGACACCGGCCCGGTTCGGGCCAGCCTGCGAGTCCGGATACCGGCCCGAAGCGCGTGTTCAACGGCAGCAGCCGACGCCGGGCCAGGGTCCCCGCGCCGCGCCGCTGCTCCAATCCGCGCCACGGGTGAGTGGTAGGCGGAAAGGGCCACAAACCATGTCTGACATCAAGCCTTGCAGGCTGCCGACGCTAGTCGGCGCATTATGCATTTCCTCTTCATTGCTCGCCGACGGTGATCTCGAGCGCGTACTGGTGACCGCCCAGCGCGCCGAGATTGACGCCGCCGGCGTTCCCGTGAGCGTGGCCGTCATCGACCGCGAAGCCATCGAGGCGAGCACGGCCCGCCACGTGGTGGACCTGCTGCGGGGCACCGGCGGGATCCAGGTCTCTGATCTCTTCGGCGACGGCTCCCAGGCCCGGATCGACATGCGCGGCTTCGGGCCCACGGCGGCCAACGCCACGCTGGTGATGGTCGATGGCCGCCGCCTGAACAACCCCGACCTCGGCGCACCGGATCTCAACAGCATCGCGCTCAAGGATGTCGAGCGCATCGAGGTACTTCAGGGCAGTGCCGCGACGCTGTACGGGGACCAGGCCGTTGGCGGCGTGGTCAACGTGGTCACGCGTGAGCCACGCGAGTTCAGTGCCGGCGTGGAACTGGATTACGGCGCGTTCAACCGTCGGGCACTGCGCGCCCGGGCCGCGAATGCCCACGACAACGGCCTGTCCTGGCGCCTCAGTGCCGAGCGGCGCCAGAGTGACAACTACCGGGATTTCAACGAGCAGCACTATGCCAACGTGTTCGCTCGCGTGGGCTGGACGCATGCCCGCGGCGAGGTGTTTGCCGAGCTCGGATTTGTCGACGAGGATCTGCAGACCCCGGGAGCGCTGTTCCTCGACCAGGTCCGTGCCGACCGGCGCCAGGCGCAGAACCCGGCTGATTTCGTCAACACCGACACGCGCAGCCTGCGCCTGGGGCTCCGGCAGCAACTGCTGCCGGACTGGACGCTGCTGGCCGAGTACACCCAGCGCAGCAGCGACAGCGATGGCCAGCTGTCCTTCGGCGGTTTTCCGAACGGCCTGCAGCTCAAGCGCCAGCACGCGGAGTGGACCCCCCGGCTGGTGGGCAGCCTGCCCTTCCTCGGCGAGGACGCGAGCATCACCATCGGCGCCGACATCATGCGCACCGATTACCGCCTGTTCTCCGATGTCGGCGTGACCCTGGACGACCAGGAGCAGTTCAGTGTGTATGCCCGGGCCAGCCTGCCCCTGAGCGACACCCTCGTGC
>CAYGQN010000430.1:0-3670 GCA_964351795.1 uncultured Gammaproteobacteria bacterium | reverse complement strand
GCACAGGGCACACCGTCCGCCCTGCCGCGCGCGCCTGAAGTCGCGCCTGCGTGGCCGGGCCTGGCCCCGCCGTCGGCCTCCGCGATATCCGCCGCCGATGGTCTTTCGTTGCCTCGCCGCCGCGCACGGCAAACTCCGCTCTGCCGCCCACCCGCCGGCCGACGGCGCTCAGGCGCTGTGGCGGAACAGGGCGAACTGGTCCGGATCACCGCTGCGGTCACGGGCCAGGCAGAAGCTCACCCGGCCGGCGCGATTGTCCACCAGGGCCAGGGTGTAGCCGTGCAGTTCGGCCTGCCTGCTGGCCTGGTACAGGCCGATGCCAAGGCCGTAATCCGATTGCATTGCCTGCTGGCCGATGCGCGGGGACTTCTCCTCCGGTACCGGGGCGCCATCGTCGGTGACGGTAAGCGCGATCTCCTCCGGCGTGACCGTCAGGCGCACCTGGATGTGGATGGTCTTGTCCTCGACGCGCTTCACGCGCGCGTTCTCCACCAGGTTTTCCAGCACGCTGTCGAACAGCTCCACGGGGATGGTGGCATCGGTGCTGATGTCGGCGCTGAAGGCCACGTCCGGGGCGGCCTCGGCACGACACACATGCTGCCACCAGGCACTGGCCGGTCGCTCGTTATGGTCGGCGCTGCCCGGTGCCTGCAGCTTGGCGAGTGCGCCCTGCAGGCGGGCGGTCACGTGCGGCACCTGCTGCGCGAACAGGGCGCGGGCACGCTCGCGGGCGTCCTCGCCCTTGCCCTCGGTGGCCTCGATGGCCGCGGTGATGCTCTGCAGGCCCTGCAGCAGGTTCTTGATGTCGTGGGTCACCCGCGCGCCGGTCTCGTAGATGGCCTGCAGGTGCGCCTGCTGCGCCAGCTCCCGTTCGCGCAGCTTGGAGATGTGGAACTGCACCAGCACCTGCATCAGCAACTTGCAGTGCAGCAGCAGCATGGGGCCGACGGGGCGCTCCGTGAATGTGCGGATGTGCAGGTCTTCGCCATCGCTGTCGATCACGTGGCGGGTCTGCTCCCCGAGCTGGTGCTCGCCGGCGCCGGTGCGCCATTGCACGCCCTTCACCCAGGGCAGCCGCAGCAGCTCCTCGCTGGCGGCGGCGATGAACTCCTCCGGTGTCTGCTGCTCCTCGGCCAGGGTCGCCAGCGCGGTCAGCCAGTCCTCGAACGGGGTGCCGATGTTCAGCAGTGCCCGCTCCCAGAACTGGGCGAAGCCGCTCATGCCGCCGGTGGGGGTCAGCAGGAAGCTGATGATGAGCAGAAAGCTGGCCAGGGCGAACAGCGACACCAGCAGGGCCACCGGGTAGTCCAGTCCGCGGTGGTACATCAGCAGCATCGCCCCCAGGGCCAGCAGCGCCACCATCAGCGAGGCGGCCGTGGCGCGGAAGATGTCCACCCCGGGCTGCTCGGTTTTCAGCGGGATGAACAGCACCAGCACGGGGATGGTCATCAGGCCGAAGCGGAACAGGCCCTGCACGGCCGGCTCGGTGCTGGCTATCTGGAAGGCGCTGCTCACGCACAGGATCAGCAGCTCGCTGACCAGGAACACCAGTGTGAGCAGGTAGGCCACGCGGGCACTGCGCGAGGAGAAGGTGCGCCCGGCCACCAGGCCGGTCAGCAGCACCAGCCAGCCGAACAGCAGCCACCAGTTCAGCCACAGCAGGAAGGCGCCGATCATCGCCGCGAAAATGACAATACCGCCGGCGTCGAAGCGCTGGTCCCGCTGCCAGATGGGCTGCCACAGCAGGAACAGCCCGAAATGCGCCAGCATCAGCGATGCGGAAATGCCCGACCCGAAGCCCCACCACATCGCCAGGTGCAGCAGCAGGAGCATACTGCCTAGAATGATGTTCTCATTCTCGGAGATGGCGTCGTGAAGTCGTCTGCTCAGTTTCAACACGCGGCAGTGTCCTTGCGGCGGCCGGGGTCGCACGCGGGCGGTGGCCGCGATTATAGCGCCGCCGTGCCGGTGGCCGGCCAATGAAGCCGGTGCTGGCCATGGCCGGCTTCGTGCTGCTGGAGGCGCGGCGCACGCGCCTGGCCTGGCTGTTCGCGGTGGTTGCGCTGCTGATGCTGGGTGCGGGGCTGTTCGCCGGCACCGTGGCCATTGCCGAATCGGCCATCGTGCGCGCCAGTATCGCCGCCGCCGGGCTGCGCCTGGTGTGCGTGTTCCTGCTGGCACTGTTTGTCATTGCCAGCATGGTGCGGGCCATCGACGACAAGCAGCTCGACCTGCTGGTGGCAATGCCCCTGTCGCGCGTGCAGATCCTCGCCGGCCGCGCGCTCGGCTATGCCGGCATCGCGGTGCTGCTGGCCCTGGCCGCGGGCACGGCGATGACCGCGCTGGCAGGCGGCGGCGCCTTGCTGGCCTGGACATTGTCGCTGGCGCTGGAGCTGCTGGTGGTGGCCGCAGTGGCCCTGCTGTGCGTGCTGACCTTCACGCAGGTCACCGCGGCCATGGCGGCGGTGGCGGCCTTCTACGTGCTGGCGCGCAGTATCGATGCCCTGCTGCTCATGGCCACCAGCCCGCTCGCGCAGGGCGCGGGCCCGGCCGACGATGTCATTGCCGGCGTGCTCGGTGGCATCGCCTTGCTGCTGCCGCCGCTCGGCCGCTACACCGCGGCCGGCTGGCTGGGTTACGGCGCACCCGAGCCGGCGGCACTGGCCATGCTGGCAGTGCAGTGCGCGGCCTTCGTGCTGCTGGTGCTGGCGGCTGCCGCCTTCGACCTGCACCGGCGCAGCTTCTGATGCGCCTGCCCGCGCGCCGGGAGGAACGGCCGCTCGCCGATGTGCCGCGGCGGGTCGGCCTTGCGTTGGCCCTCGCGCTGGCCCTGCAGGCTGGCGTGCACTTGGCGCTGCCGGGGCCGGCCAGCGTGGTCCGGGCACTGCCGCCCCCGCCCGACGCGGCCAGGCTGCGCCTGCTGGCCATGGGCGAGCCGGTGGCCGCGTCACGGCTGGCCATGCTGTGGCTGCAGGCTTTCGACAACCAGCCCGGCGTGAGCCTGCCGCTGCGGGCGCTGGACTACGCCCGCCTGCGCGGCTGGCTGGAGGCCATCCTGGCGCTGGACCCGGCCAGCAGCTATCCCTTGCTCAGCGCCGCGCGGCTGTACGGGGAGTTTGCTTTGCCGGCCCAGCAGCGGCAGATGCTGGACTTCGTCTACCAGGCCTTTCTGGAGGCACCGGCGCAGCGCTGGCAATGGCTGGCGCACGCGGTGTACATCGCCCGGCACCGGCTGCAGGACCAGCCCCTGGCGCTGCACTATGCCCGGGCCATCGCCGAGCACACAGGGCCCGGGCAGGCGCCGTCCTGGGCCCGGCAGATGCATATTTTCGTGCTCGAGGACATGGGCCGGGACGAGGCCGCGAAGGTGTTGCTTGGCGGGCTGCTCGCTTCCGGTGAGGTCACCGACCCCGGCGAGCTGGCCTTCCTGCAGGCGCGCCTGGCGGCACTGGAAGCCGCGGCCGCACCCGGGGAATAAAGGTCGCCCTGCCGCCTCCGCTCCCCCAACCCGGCGCCCCCGTAGGAGCGGCTTCAGCCGCGATAGCGCCGGGGTCGGGTTGGTCGACTTCGCTCGGGTTGCCGTTGCTTGGAGTGGGAGTCGCGGGGGGGGCCCCCCCCCCGACCCCGCCCGCGGCGGGCCAGGCGCGCGCGCGTCCCGCCGTGGCGGGCG
>CAYGQN010000429.1:0-3672 GCA_964351795.1 uncultured Gammaproteobacteria bacterium | reverse complement strand
ACAGCACGCTGTTCACCGCCTGCCTGGACAGGTTCCGCTCACGGCCCGGCTTCCCGGCCATCCCCGGGCGCAGCGCCGAAGCAGACGACGAGGTCTGAGCGGAGCGCCCGGAACCGCTGGCCGCCACCGGCTTCGACGACGACGCCCGCGCGCCGGAGCGAGAAGCCGTCACCAAGGCCGCATCCCGGGCGCGGCATCTGCCAGTGGCCACCGCAGCCCAAGGCCGGAGCGCCGCCGCGAACCCGGAGCAACCCCGGCCGATGCCCGGCCGTGGTCCCGGGCCCTCCGGGTGGCCGTCGGCCTTGGCGCCCGCCTCCACACCCGGCCGGGGCGCGCAGGAACATGGCGCCCGCGCCTGTGCCGGCCCGCGTCAGCGCGCCGGCTCGCCGGGCCCGGCTGTCTGGCGACGCCTGTAGTTGCCCCCGTCCATCTGCAGGTACAACGCGCCCTCGTGCTCGATGAAGGCCATGGTCGCCAACGGCTCATCGGCAAAACGGAAGTGGCTGGCGGTCACTGGCGCCAGCACGCGATCGGTCTTGCCGGGCCGGCGCAGCAGCAGGCCCGCTTCACCCTGCACCACGCTGAGCACCGCCGGGGTCACCTCGTTCGCCGGGGCATTGGGAAAGCGCCAGGTCACCGCCTCGTAGTCCCCTGTGCGGGCCGCCAGCGCGGTATCCGGCAGCTTCGCCAGTGGCGCCTGCACGGCGGGCAGCCCGGCCACGATGTAGTCTTCCACGCGCCGGCGGACACGCGTGAGGTCCGCCTTCCGGAACACGTTGATGCCCACGTAGTAGGCGAGCCCGGCCTGCTTCTGGTAGGCGAATCGCGACAGGTAGCCATCGGCATCACCACCGTGGCCATGGAACAGGTGGTCGCCGTGCAGGAAGGCATACAGGCCCAGGCCGTAACCGAAGTCCAGGCCGCTGCCGGCAGCCAGCGTGGTGCGCGGGGCTTCCATGCGATCCATGAGCGCCGGCGCCAGGAACGCCTGCCCGTCATGGCGACCGCGGTTCAGGAACAGCTGCAGAAAGGCGGCCATGTCCGCCGGGCGGACGTTGAGGGCGCCGAAGGCCGGATAGGTCATGTGCCAGTAGGGGATCACCGTGCGGCGATCGCTGTTGTAGCCGGTGACCAGCCGCGCCAGCACCTCGGGCTCGGGCAGCAGCGTGGCCGCGTCCATGCCGAGGGGCTCCAGCACCGCGCGCCGCAGGCAGGCCTCGAAGGGCATGCCGGTGACACGCTCGATGGCGGCGGCGACCAGGCCCGGGCTGTTGTTGGAGTAGGAATGATGCAGGCCGGGCGGCCAGCGCACGGTGCGCGAGTCCGGGCTGAGCGCGAAGGCGGCAGTCCTTGGCAGGGGCTCGTTGAAGCCGAACTCGCGCAGGCTGAGATCATTCAGGCCGGCGGTGTGCTCCAGCAACTGCTCGATGGTGATCGGGTCGGTGTCCTGCCAGGGGTTGCTGACCGGCAGCCCCGGCGCGATGTCCTGGAGCCGATCCGCGAGCGCCAGGCGGCCCTCGGCGACCAGGCGCAGGGTGGCCAGGGCGGTGAAGGTCTTGGTAATGGAACCTATGCGGAAGTAGTGCGTCGGGCCGAAAGGCTCGCCGCTGGCGCGGTCGGCCACGCCGTAGGTTTTCGACAGCAGCACGCGCTCGCTGTCCACCAGCACCACCGCCAGCGCCGGGATGCGCAGTTTCGTACGCAGCGCCTCCAGGTCACGGTCCAGCGCGGCCAGGGCGGCGGCATCGGCGGCGGCCGCCAGGGGGGTCAACACGGCCAGCAGGGCGGATGCCGCGAGCAGGCGGCGGCACCAGGCCGACCGGCGTGAACGCCGCGATGGCACCCGGGCCGGCCAGGGCACGGCGCGGCGGTTCGTTGACATGTCATCAGCCTGCGCGGAGCATCGTTGCATCATTCGCCTGCATGGTCGGGCCTGGAGTCACCATGCCAAGCATCGCACAACTCGCCGACGCGGCCGTCACCCATGAAGCCCCGCTGCGCGCCGGCTGCTTCGCCGCCATCTTTCTCTTCATGGCGGCCTGGGAGCTGCGGGCCCCGGCGCGTGCCCTCAGCCGCTCCAGGACCCTGCGCTGGAGCAACAACCTGGCCCTGGTGGTGCTGAACACCCTGCTGCTGCGCCTGCTGTTTCCCGCCGCGGCTGTCGGCATGGCCGCCTTCGCCGCCGCCGGGCAGCACGGCCTGTTGCACCAGGTGTCGCTGCCGCCATGGCTCGCGGTGCTCATCGCCATCATCGCGCTCGACCTCGTCGTCTGGCTGCAGCACGTGATGCTGCATGCCATTCCGCTGTTGTGGCGGCTGCACCGGGTGCATCACGCCGACCCGGATTTTGACCTGACCACCGGGGCGCGGTTCCATCCGCTGGAGATCCTGCTGTCGATGCTGGTGAAGTTCGCGGCCATCCTCGTGCTGGGGCCGCCGGTGCTCGCCGTCGTGCTGTTCGAGGTGCTGCTCAATGCCACCTCGATGTTCAACCATGCCAACGTACGCGTGCCGGCGCGGCTGGAACCGGTGCTGCGCTGGCTGGTGGTCACGCCCGACATGCACCGCGTGCATCATTCGGTCGAGGAGGACGAGACCAATTCCAATTTCGGCTTCAACCTGCCGTGGTGGGACCGCCTGTCCGGCACCTATCGCGCACAGCCGCGCGCCGGCCATGCCGGCATGGTCATCGGCCTGCGAGGGAGCACGGCGCCAAGGCAGGTGAGCTGGATCACGGGGCTGCTGGCAATGCCTTTCCGCGGCGGGGTGCGCGGCTACGCCATCAACCAGCGGCAGTGGTCGGCGGCCGCCGGCGCCTCCGGCGAGGCAACCGCGCCCGGCGAAGTCGGCTCAGCGGCCGCTGGCGCGGCGGATCATGCGGCGGAACTGCGGCACGGCGACCAGGCGTAACAGCCAGCGTTTCAACAGCGGAATCGCCGGCGTGTTGCCGGCCGAGCCGTAACGATCGAGGCCGAGGTCGCGGGGCAGATCACCGGCCATGACGAGCATGGCGGAATCGGACGGGATCCCGGTGCCATCGGCAATGCGCACCATGCGCTGGAAGTTCGCGGCCACGGCAATGGCATCGACCATGGCGGCCTCGCCAAGGCCCGTGGCCAGGGCCTCCCGCGCCGCCGCCAGCGCCGCCGCATCCCGGCCCATGAAGGCATCCGCCAGGGCGATGAGCAGGTCGGAATGCGCGATACCGGGGATGGCCCGGCAATCCGGATCGGTCAGCGCCGTCAGGTCGGGCGCCTGGCCGTCGAGGCTGATGCTCTCACGGAGCATCACGGCATGTGAGCTGGTTCAGTAGAAGCAGTCGTTGTGCGAGGACACCCGGCCGGCGACCACTTCGGTCTGCGCGCGGCTCAGGGTGCCCTTGGGCGAACGACCGACATCCCAGATTTCATCGTTGTCCAGGTAATGCGCCCGCAGCAAGGCCAGCATGTGGCGCACTTCATCGGGCACCAGCGACAGCGCCCGGATGACGTTGCCGCCGCGGACTTTCCACAGGTCCGCTTCCGGGCCCTCGTCCACCACCGCGGGAATCATGGGCACCCAGGCCTCGCCGGCGCTGGCGATGGCCGGCTGGTAGCGGCTCGGCGCGCCGGGCAGCGGCGCCGGCAGTGCATGCGGGGGCAGGTCGAGGCCACGGCAGAACTCGTCGATGGA
>CAYGQN010000428.1:0-3695 GCA_964351795.1 uncultured Gammaproteobacteria bacterium | reverse complement strand
GGCCAGATGCCTGCGCGGCGCGCACGTACTCGATGCCGTCGGCGATGGTGAAGGCCAGTTCCTGCACGCAGGTCGCCCCGGCCTCCTGCATGTGGTAGCCGGAGATGGAAATCGGGTTGAAGCGCGGCATCTCGCGCGAGGTGAAGCCGATGATGTCCGAGACGATGCGCATGGACGGCTCGGGCGGGTAGATGTAGGTGTTGCGGACCATGAACTCCTTGAGGATGTCGTTCTGCAGCGTGCCGGCGAGATCCTTGCGGGCGACGCCCTGTTCCTCGGCGGCGCCGATGTACATGGCCATCACCGGCAGCACGGCGCCGTTCATGGTCATGGACACGCTCATGCGGTCCAGCGGAATGCCGTCGAACAGGATTTTCATGTCCTCGATGGTGTCGATGGCCACCCCGGCCTTGCCGACATCACCGACCACGCGCTCGTGGTCGGAGTCGTAGCCGCGGTGGGTGGCGAGATCGAAGGCCACCGACAGGCCCTTCTGCCCGGCAGCGAGGTTGCGCCGGTAGAAGGCGTTGGAATCCTCGGCGGTGGAGAACCCCGCGTACTGGCGGATGGTCCAGGGCCGGTGCGTGTACATGGTCGCGCGCGGGCCGCGCACATACGGCGGCAGGCCGGGCAGGGTGTTGACGTGCTCCAGGCCGGCGAGGTCCTCGGCGGTGTACAGCGGCTTCACCGTGATCCCTTCCGGTGTGTGCCAGCTCAGCGATTCCACTGGCTCGCCCCTGAGTTCCCGGCCCGCGATCTCCGCCCAGGCCCCCGTTGAATCCTGTTCCGCTTTACCCATTGTTTTTCCCGTCATCCATCGTTGTTGATTTTGCGCCGCACAAGGATTCTACGGGAACGGACCGGCCGGGTTAAGAAGCAGGCCGGCCAATGGTGTGGGGCGTGCCGGTGCCCGTGTGCCGGCCACGCAGGCCGGACGCGAAAGCCCGCACGGTGCAGCCGCGCCGGGGAGGCCAGGAGCCGGACCGGGCCGCGCCCGGCGCATTCGGGCCAGTGCATCCGGGCCGGGGGATCCCGCGGCAGGGCAGCTGCGGTACGGCAGCCCGCGGCAGGGCATCCGCGGCAGGGCATCCGTGGCAGGGGATCCCGCGGCAGGGGATCCCGCGGCAGGGCATCCGTGGCGCTGTCCGCGGCCGCCGGCGATCGCCGCGTCTGTTCGCTGGGCGCCCGCTGCGCCGACGGCGGCGCCGGCACGCGCTAAGATTCGCTGCCGCGGAACGGCGCCGGGGCTCGCCCGTGCCCGGCAGGCCGGGCGGGGATGACTCACGCCGCCGCGGGCGCGCGAGTGCTTGCCAGCCGCTTCATCATCGAGGGAGGAACCGCCATGGCGGACAAGAACAAGCCGGTCACCCACCTGTGCACCAGCGATTTGCACAACATCTGGATCCGCGGTCGTCATCTGACCGAGGAGCTGGTCGGGCACATGAGCTTCACGCAGATGATCCTGTTCCACCTGCTGAAGAAGGACCCCACGCCCATGCAGACGGCCATCGTCGATGCCGTGCTGGTGACCATCATGGAGCATGGCCTCACGCCCTCGGCCATTGCCACCCGGCAGACCTTCCTGGGTGCGCCCGAGTCCATCCAGGGTGCCGTCGCGGCGGGCCTGCTCGGCGTGGGCAGCCGCTTCGCCGGCGCTTCGGACGAGGCCGCCCAGCTGCTGGCGGAAATCGTCGCCGAGCCGGAAGCCGGGCGCCCGGCCATGGCGGCCGCGATCGCCGAGCGTTACCGGGCGATGCGCAAACCGCTGCCCGGCTATGGCCACCCGGTGCACCGCGAGGGTGATCCCCGGGTGCCGCGACTGGAGCAAATCGCCCGTGACAACGGCGCGCAGGGGCAGTACCTGGATGCCATGCACCTGCTCGGCACCGCCATCAACGAGGCCACCGGCAAGTCGCTGGTGATCAACACCAATGCGGCCATCGGCGCCGTGCTGCTGGAGGCCGGGCTGCCGCCGGGCATTGCCCGCGGCATCAATCTCATCTCCCGCTGTGCGGGCCTGGTAGGGCATATTCTCGAGGAGATGGAGACGCCGTCCGCGGCTTTCATGTGGCACCTGGTGGAGGAGTCGGTTCCCTACTCGGTGGATTGAGCCGGCCGCGGCTGTTCAACTGGTGGCCGGGCACCCAGGCCCTGCCGCGCTTACCTCGGGAAGGAGCAGACATGCATTTCGTCATTCTCGGTGCCGGCGCGCTCGGCAGCATCCTGGCCGCGCACCTGCTGCGCGCCGGCCACGAGGTCGAGCTGATCGCACGCGGGCGCCGGGCGGCGCAGTTGGCGCAGTCGGGTCTGCGTCTGGGCGGGCTGGTGCAGGCGCGGCTGGCGTGCAAACCGCGCACCGCCGCCCAGGTGCGCGGCGACCCGGATGTGCTCGTGCTCACCTGCAAGACCCAGCATATGGCGCAGGCGCTGGCCGACGTGGGGCACCTGTCCCCGCGGACGGTGTTCTCGGTGGCCAACGGCGTGCTCAAGGATGAACAACTGGCTGCCTGCTTCGGCCCGCAGCCTGTGCTCGGCTGCATGGCCAACACCAGCGGTGAACTGCTGGCCGACGGCGAGGTCCTGTTCACCCGCAACGAGTGCCTGCACCTGGGCGCCCTGCCCGGGCAGCCGCCGGAACCGGCGGCGATGCTGGCGCGGCAGCTGACCGAAGCGGGCATCAACGCTGCCGCCGAGCCGGACATTCTCAACGTCGAATGGACCAAGTTCGTCGGCTGGGTCGGCTACATGGCGCTGGCGGTGCTCACGCGCCTGCCCACCGGGCAGTATGTCGCCGATGCTGGGACGGCCCGGATCATGGTGCGCATCGTCAAGGAGATGGTGGCCCTGGCGGCCGCCGAGGGCATCGACGTGGACAACGCGCCGCTGATGCCGGCGCGTGACATCGCCGCGGCCGACGAGGCGACGGCGGTGGCCATGGTCCGCGCCATCGGCGAGGACATGGGCAGGCGGGCACCGGAGCATCGCATGTCGGCGCTGCAGGACGTGCTTGCCGGCCGGCCGCTGGAAGTGGAGGGCACGCTCGGCGATGCGCTGGCACGCGCGGCGCGGCGCGGCCTCGCCATGCCTACCCTGGCAATGTGCTACGAGCTCGTGGGTGCCGTGGACCGGGCGGCGCGCAGGTAGTACCACCAGTACAGCGGCATGGTCAGCGGGCTGAACAGCAACAGCAGCACCGCCCACAGCGCGCGTCGTGAATCCGGTATCACCGGCGATGACACCGCGTGCAGGAAGAAGCAGGCCAGTGTCACCAGGAACTGCACGATGACAATGATGTGCAGGTGAGTGGCAATGCCGCTGCCGAGGTCCGCGTCCGGGCGCGCCAGGCGCAGGGCGTACACGCCCAGCAGCCAGGCCAGGGGCAGCACCGCCAGGGCGCCGAGGATGCGTCGTGCAATCAGGTGCATGGGACTTGAACCGTAGGTCGGGGCGGCAAGCCTAGCAGCCGCGGGCGGTGAATGGGTGGTCGGTGTGGTTGTATCGACGGCTGCCGGTGCGCGCTGGCGCTTCGGAACCACTGCATGCGGGCGGGTCGCTGGCTGACGCGGCAGCTGCGCCGTCGGCGCAGAGCGTGTCAATGAAAGCCTGGCTGTTCATCTCGGGCGGCAAGTTGTTCGGCCGATACTGCTGCGGCTGGTGGCGCCGGTGTGCGCCAGCATGCGAGGGAGAAAAAACCG
>CAYGQN010000427.1:0-3706 GCA_964351795.1 uncultured Gammaproteobacteria bacterium | reverse complement strand
CTTCCGGCGGCACGCCGCCATCGCGATAGTTGGCAATGCGCTGCTGCAGGTCGTTCAGCAGCCCGTCCATGCCTTCCGTGCGCACGATGGCCGAAAACGTGTTGCGATAGTTGTTGACCAGGCTGACGCCCTCGATGACCACATCGTAGGCGTACCACTGGCCATCGCGTTCACGCAGGCGGTAACTGACAGGCGTTTCGGTGTCGCCGGCAATGATGACGGTGTCGACCACCGCCCGCTTGCCGGTGATATGTTCCCCCAGGTAGCGGATCTGCTGGTTGTTGTAGCCCTCGATCTTGGTTCGATAGGTGTCTTCGAGATATTGCGAGAAGAACTCGATGAACCGCCGCTGCTCGGATGGCGTCGCTTTCTTCCAGTTGGTCGACAGGACGCTCTGCGACATGGTGTGGAAGTCGAAGGAGCGGTTGATGACTTCGCCGACCTTGTCCCAGCTTTCCGCACGAGTGAGGGTCTTGTCCTTCAGCACCCCGACCACTTCCGACACGGCGGTTTTCACCCTGCCAGTAGGGGTTTCCGCAGCCTGGAGAAGGCCTGCGGCAAGGCACAACACAGCAATGCAGAACCGGGCGGTGACGGTGGAGCGGGCATGCATGTTCATGCTGCAAGATTACCATGCCGGGGCGATAGCGGGCAGCTTGCAGCAGTGCTGCAGCGGCGCGGGCCACGCCGGCGATGGACGGGAATCAGCGCCGCCAGTGGTTGTTGAGCGGCCCCTCGGTGCTCACGGACCGGTCGGGCCCGGTGCCGGCCAGCGCCCGGCGCAGGAGTGTATCGAAATGCTGCACCGCAAGCGGCTGCGCCACGGGCGCGGTGGCGAGACGGCTCACCGCATCCGCCAGCACCTGGTCATCAACCAGGCAATCGCGCTGGATGCGTGCAATCGCAGGCTTGCTGCGCGGGTTCGAAAGCCCCTGGCCGAGCAGCTGCCGGAAGCACGTCCACAGCACGTCATCGGACCGCTGACATGCCGCGGCGTGGCGAACCACATGGACGAAGGCCGGGATCTGCAGCTGCCCCGCCAGCGTCGCGAGGTCCGCGGGGCGTCCGCTGTGCTGCATTGCCAGCTCGATGAATGCCGCCAGCAGGTGCACGCGACGCTCCACGGCACGGCCGAGCCCGCGCGTCACGCCGGCCAGCTCGAGTCGGCGCAGATGGTTCAGGCCCGGGTCCAGTGCGCCAATGCCGGGGGCGGTCGCGCCAGGCACAGCGACACCCTGGTACAGCGCCGCCGCAATGCGCGGCCACACGTCCACACCGTGGATGATCAGGCGCCCGGCCGGCTCGCGGGCCCCGGGACGATCGGCGCCGCCGTCGGGCGGCGGGCAGGCCGGCGTGGCGGCTGAACCGCGCTCGCCTGCGCGGCCGGAAAGACTGTTGAGAAACACGTCGATATTCACCCGGCGTGTGCGGCGGCCGGGGCTGGAATCGGTTTCCCGGAGATGAGAACTGCTGTCACGTCCATTCGGCAAGCAGGCAGGATCACGGAGTTTTCTGCTCATGCGAGCATTAGCGTGGAGCCTGCCCATGGCCTCAAGCCGGCCGACCATGCTCTGTGACACGGGGCACGTGACAATGCCGCGGGCTGTGATGGTGCCCACAGTTTGTGCCGGGCGAGGCCATCGCCGGCCAGCCGGCCGTTGCAATTGCCGACACCGCACGCGGTTGTAGAATGACGGTTCACTCCAGCGCAGGCATTGCAACATGTTCATCCCGGCCCGGCCCCTGACGACGATCGCGGCTCTGCTGACGCTCGCCCAACCGGCGCTGGCCGGGCAGGGCGCGGACGAGTGGCCATCGCCGGCGGCGATGAACTGCCTGACCTGCCACAGCACCGGCGCGCGCGCTGGCAGCGGGGAGCTGCCGTCGCTGGCCGGCCTTCCGGCCGCCACGATACTGGAGCGCTTGCTGGGTTTTCGCGACGGCGGGCGCGATGCAACCATCATGCGGCGGATCACCCGCGCCTATACCCCTGCCGAGCTCGAGCGCATCGCGGGCGAGATGGCGGCATTGCTGCCTTGAGCCGGCTCAGCCGACGCAACTGGCTGGGCCTTGGCGCCGGGCTGCTTGGGGTAGCGGCCGGCCGGGGCCTGCGCGCATCAGGCCCGTTGCCCGAGCGCGTGGTCATCGTGGGCGGCGGCTTCGCCGGCGCTACCGTGGCTCGCTATCTCGGCAGGCTGGCGCCCTGGCTGCGACTGACGCTGGTGGAAGCGACGCCGCATTACACCGCCTGCCCGATGAGCAACGCGGTCATCGGCGGGATACGCGATGCGGCATCCCTGCGGTCGGATTACACCGGCCTGGGTCGCGCTGCCGGCCTGCGGCGCATTCGCGCCCGGGCAAGCCGGATCGATCATGAGCGGGCCCGGCTCCACCTGGCGGATGGCAGCGAGCTGCCCTTCGACCGGCTGGTGATCGCCCCCGGCGTGCGCATGCTCGAGAACTCGCCCACAGGCTACGATGCCGCGGCCATCCGGGCGCTGCCCCATGGCTGGGAGGCCGGCCCGCAGACGCTGGCCCTGCGCGCTTCTCTGGCGAGCCTTGCCGATGGTGCCGTCGTCGGGATCAGCGTACCGCCGCGGCCGTTCCGCTGCCCGCCCGGCCCTTACGAGCGAGCCAGCCTCATGGCCGCCTGGCTGCATCGGCACCGGCGTCGCTGCAAGCTCATCATCCTCGACAGCAATCCGGACTTCTCCAAGCAGGCCCTGTTCATGCAGGCCTGGCAGCGGCTCTACCCGGGGCTCATCGAATGGCGGCCCATTGACCAGGACGGCGCCGTCCGACGCGTGGATGCGGCCACGCAGACCGCCTGGACGGAGCTCGATGCCCATCGCTTCGACCTTCTGAACGTGATACCCGGGCAGAAGGCCGCCGCGTTGGCCGCCGACAACGATCTCACCGATGCCACCGGCTGGTGTCCTGTCACTGGCGGCGATTTCCGCTCCACGCGCCACGCGCGGGTGCACGTGCTCGGCGATGCCAGCCTGGCCGGCGCCATGCCCAAGTCGGCCTCGGCAGCCAATTCCCAGGCCAAGAACTGCGCCCTGGCCATTGCGGCTGAAACCGCCGGCATGCCGCCACCGGACTTCTCACTGCACAACACCTGTTACAGCCTTGCCGATCGCGACTATGCAATTTCGGTCAACATGATCTACCGCATCGATGCCCAGGGGCAGGCCAGCCCCGTCGCGGGTGCCGGTGGCGTCAGCGGCATCGACTGGTCCGCCGACCGACGGCGCCGCGAAGCGGACTACGCCAGTGCCTGGTTTGCCAGCATCATGGCCGACAGTTTCGGTTGACCGGGATCAAGTCGGCCGCGGCCCGTGCGGGTCTAATGGGGCCGTCTTCGCGCAACGCCGCCGATACCCCGTTCGGAGGCCGGCGAGGACAAGCGGCCCTGCGGGGCGGTTCCGGTCTCTGCCCGGCCGGGATTCGCGTCGCAGGGCTTTTTTTTTGATGCCTGCGCACTGGCTCCGTCGCCACCGCGCGTCGGCCGGCAGGCAGTTAAGACATCCTCGCGGCTTGACGCAGCCCCTCGCTTCTCCGTTATCACCTCGACACACTGCATCGACAGGGCGCACCACAACGGGCCTTGCGTCGGGGCGAGGCCGACGGTGGAGCACCGCGGGGCAGTCGGGTCGCCGGGGATGACGACGTTGGAGCGGAGGAGGCGGGGTTTGTCGTCAGT
>CAYGQN010000426.1:0-3708 GCA_964351795.1 uncultured Gammaproteobacteria bacterium | reverse complement strand
AGCAGGATCTGCTCTCGCGCTGCCTCGCGCCGGGCGTTGTTGCCGATGCGCTGGCGCGCAAGAGCAGTGCCGGCTTCATGGCGCTGCCGGATATCCTCCGCGGCGCCCTGGCGCGCCGGGGCCCGGCCGGCACCAAGGGGCCCGGTGGCGACTGGCTCGCGGACCTGCCCGTGCCTGCCTGCCTGGTCGCAGACGACGGCATCGTCGTGGATGCCAACCCGGAATTCCTTGCTGTCGCCGGCGCCGTTGCGGCACCGGGCAGCGCCTTCATCGGCCTGCTTGATTCCGCCGCGGTCGCCACCTGGCAGCAGTTTCGCGCCGGCAGCGACGCCACCTGTTCCCTCGGCCTGCGGCTGGCCGGCACCGATGCGAATGCGCGGCTGCGCCGGCGCCGGGAGGCGGGCGGCTTTGTCGTCAGCCTGGCGGATTCGCGCGCCCCCGCGGCGGCCCCGGCCCCTGCCGACAGCGGCAGGGCGGCGGCCGAGGAGATCAGCGACGTTGCGATGATGTTCTCGCATGATCTCAAGGCACCCGTGCAGCAGATTGTCCGCCTTCTGCACCAGGCCGAGGTGGACAGCACCGGCAATCTCGACCGTCAGCGGTTGCTCGGCAAGGCGGGCGACTGCGCCCGTCGCGTAGGCGAGATGATCGATGCGATGTTGCAGTACCTCAGCGTCACCACCCGCACGGGCGCCCCCGGCCTGGTCGATCTGAACGAGTCCCTGGCCAGCGCCCTGGCAACATTGCGCCCGGTCATCGACGACACCGACGCGGACATCATCGCCCACCCGCTGCCCTCGATCGTCGGTGATGAAATCCAGTTGCAACACCTGTTCCAGAACATTCTCGGCAACGCGATCAAGTTTCATGGGCAGGAGCGCCCGCGGGTCGAGATCACGGCACGCGAATCGGGGCGGCACTGGGTGATCAGCTTCATGGACAACGGCATCGGCATCGACGCGGCGTTTCGCGACAGCGTGTTCGAGATGGGCCGGCGCCTGCACACCCCGGATGAATACCCTGGAACGGGTATCGGCCTGACGCTGTGCCGGCGCATCGCCGCCAGGCACGGCGGCAACATCCATATCGACGCCGGCAGGGACGGCGGCACTACCGTCATCGTCGAGCTTCCCCGTGCACCAGCCGGTGTGCGGCGCCTCGTGTAACCTCCGGGATGCGCCAATGACCCTGCCAGACCAGCCAACGCGAATACTCCTGATCGAGGACGACGACACCGAGGCGGAGCTCATTCGCCTGCAACTCGGGCGCTCGGACTTCGCCGAAGCCACGCTGGAGCGGGCCAACCGTGTCCAGGCCGGCCTGGCGCGACTGGCCGCCGAGCCGCCCGACCTGGTGCTGCTGGACCTGAACCTGCCCGACGGCAATGGCCTTGAGAACCTGCAACGGGTACTTGCCGTTGACGATGGCGTACCGGTGATCATCCTTACCAACGTCGATGACGATCGCATTGCCGAGCAGTGCGTACGCGAGGGAGCCCAGGACTACCTCATCAAGCAGGGCATCGATGCCGACCTGCTTGGCCGCGCCATCCGCTATGCGCTGGCGCGGCATGCCGGCGAGTTGTCGCTGCGCGAGAGCGAGGCCCGCTTCGCGCTGGCCGTCGCCGGCGCGCGGGACGGCATCTGGGACTGGAACATCCAGCACGGGCAGATGTACTACTCACCGCGCTGGAGCGCCATGCTTGGCGGGGTGGCGGTGGAAGCCGAAGCCGACCTGGAGTTATGGCGCTCGCTGGTAGTGGCCGAGGATCTCGATGGCTTCGATCGCGCCCTGCGCCTGCACCGCCAGGGCCAGACCAGCCACCTCGAGCACGAGTTCCGCATGCGCCGGGCCGACGGCGAGGTGATCTGGGTGCTGGTGCGCGGCGCCGCGGTGCGCGACCGCCAGGGCAATGCGCTGCGCATGGCCGGCTCGCTCACCGACATCACCGACCGCAAGGCCACCGAGGCCATGCTGCTGCACGAGGCCCTGCACGACGCGCTGACGGGCCTGCCGAATCGCAACCTGTTCCTGGACCGCCTGGACATCGCCCTGCGTCAGCATCGCCGCGATCGGCGGCGCAAGTTTGCCGTGCTGTTCCTGGACCTGGACCGCTTCAAGTCGGTCAACGACAGCCTCGGCCATGCCGCCGGGGATGAATTGCTGGTGGAATTCAGCAAGCGCCTGAGCCAGTTTCTGCGGCCCGGGGATTCCATCGCGCGGCTGGGCGGGGACGAGTTCGCCATCCTGCTGATGGACATCGCCGGCCTGACCGAGGCCACGCTGGTGGCCGAGCGCGTGCACGAACTGCTGACCCAGAAATTCATCGTCGCAGACAAGGAGTTGATGGTGGCCGCCAGCATCGGTATCGCGCTCAGTGATGTGAAGTACGAGCATCCGGCGGATATCCTGCGCGATGCCGATCTCGCCATGTACCGCACCAAGCGCAGCCACACCGGCTCCTACGCGGTGTTCGACAACCTCATGCACGAAACGGCGCTGCGCCGCCTGGAGCTGGAAACCGACATGCGCTCGGCCATCGGCCGCTCGCAACTGGCGACCTACTACCAGCCGATCGTCTCGCTGGAGCAGATGCGCATCACCGGCTTCGAGGCGCTGATGCGCTGGTTCCATCCAGGCCGCGGTCTCATCGCCCCCGAGGAGTTCATCCCCATCGCCGAGGAGTGCGGGGAGATCGGTCGCCTGACCTGGTGGATCATGGAGGAGGCCTGCCAGCAGGTGCGCCAGTGGCAGGCCAGCCATCGCAACTTCGCCGACCTGTCAGTGAGCGTGAACATCTCCACCCAGCTGTTCGCGCAATCGGACTTCGCCGACCGGACCATCGAGATTCTCGAGCGCACGGGCCTGTCGCCCAACGCGCTGCACCTGGAGATCACCGAGCAGGCGCTCCTGCAGCACGAGCAGCAGACCATCGCCGAGCTCACCCGCCTGCAGCGCCACGGCGTGAAGCTGCACCTGGATGATTTCGGCACCGGCTACGCCTCGCTGAGCTATCTCAGCCTGTTCGCCTACGACACCATCAAGATCGACCGCTCGTTCATCTCCGCCGGCGGTAATCTGCCGCGCGACCATCGCATCATCGATGCCCTGATCAGCCTTGGCCGCGTACTGGAGATGGGCGTGATTGCCGAGGGCGTGGAGACCATCGAACAGGCGCAGCGTCTGCGCGAACTCAACTGCGCCAAGGCCCAGGGCTTCTGGTTCTCCAAGCCGCTGCCCTCGGAATCGGCCCTGGCACTGCTGTTACGCGAGAGCGAGCTGCCGCTGCAGTCGATCCGGCCGGTGTCCCGCCACTGATTCACCCGCGAGCGATCCGGCGCGCATACCAGTCGGCGATGGCCTGGCCGATGGCATCCGGGCAGTCCTCCTGGGCGAAGTGCAGGCCGGGCACGCTCACTTCCTCCTGCCGGGGCAGGCTGCGGGCGAAGGCCAGGTGCTCGTCGCGGATCAGGGCGCCGGGCTCGCAGCGGATGAACAGCTTCGGGATATCCGTGGTGGCCAGGAAATCCGCGCAGGCCTGGCTGGTGGCCACCACGTCGGCCGGTTCGCCGGCGATGGGCATCTCGCGTGGCCAGGTCAGGGTAGGGCGGCGATCCTCGCCGGCCCGCAGGAACGGCCGCCGGTATTCCTGCATGGCCTCGGGCGCGATGTCGCCCAGCACGAATCCGGGCAGGAGCTGTTCCACGA
>CAYGQN010000425.1:2882-3710 GCA_964351795.1 uncultured Gammaproteobacteria bacterium | reverse complement strand
GGGGGCCAGCCACGTGATGTGCTTCGATGCCGACGATTTCCTCAGCCGGGATATCGCCGCCTTTGTCGCGGCGCATCCGGCCGCGGCCGGCTGGCTGGTCCGCGATGGCCTGATGCTGCGCGCCGGCGAGGTCGCGCGGCTGGCGGATTTCAACCGCTACTGCGGCAGTTGCCATATCGTATCCATGCGATTGCTGCTTGCCCCCCTGCAGGCGGTCGGCCTGGCGGCCGGCGCGGACTATCGCCGGCTCTGGCACCTGGCTGATCCGCATTTCCTGCGGCGCGTGCTCGGCTCCCACCTGCACCTGCCGGACTGGGTGCGCGCCCGGGGCAGGACGCTGGCCGAGTTGCCCTTCGACGGCGCGGTGTATCACCTGGGCCACGGCGAGAACCATTCCGGGTTCCGGGCCCCGTCAGCCGGGGTCGATACGCGTCGCTTCGTCTGCGATGCGACCTGGGCGCCGCTGTCGGCACCGCTGCGTGCACAGTTCGGCCTGCCTGACACGGGGCCCGGGCTCGCATGAGTGCAGCGCCGCAACGACTGACGCGCGCCGGTTTCCAGGCCGCGCTGGAGCGGCTGGCCCGACTGGACCCGGACATGGCCGCGGCCATGCGCGAGGCGGGCAGGCCGGCCCTGCGGCGGCGGCCGGCGGGCTTTGCCAGCCTGGTCGGGATCATCGTCGAGCAGCAGATCTCCGTGGCCGCCGGGCGCACGATCTTCGCCCGCCTGGCGGAACGTTTCGACGGCCCGGATCCGCATGCCCTCGCGGCCGTCACCGAGCCGGAGTTGCGCGCCTGCGGCCTGACCCGCCAGAAGGCGGGCTATGTG
>CAYGQN010000425.1:0-2872 GCA_964351795.1 uncultured Gammaproteobacteria bacterium | reverse complement strand
ACTCCGGCTCGGTGACGGCCGCGAGGGCATGCGGATCCGGGCCGTCGCCGGGGGTGAGCTGGATCTCCGGGCGCTTGGCCGCCAGGATGACGCTGGTGTCCGGGCCACGCTGACGCGGCATCGCGGAATCGGCCCCTGGAGCGCCGACATCTACCTGATGTTCGTGCTCGGCCGGCCCGACATCTGGCCCGTTGGCGACCTTGCCCTGCAGGAAGGCGCGCGCATGCTCAAGGGCCTCGACGAGCGGCCTGACCCGGCAGCGCTGGCCCGCATCGGCAGTGGCTGGCAGCCGCTGCGATCGGCCGCCGCACTGGTGCTGTGGCGGCTGTATACGCACCGGCGTGCCGGCGGCCGCTGACACCGCTGCCGGTGGACTGGCCGATCCGGTCCACTCTACACTGCGCGTCAGGCGCGGTCGGCCGCCGCGAGGATGCACTGAACCTTGCCGGCCCGCACCTGTCATCATCCTCGGGCCTGCACAATGCAGCGCACCCAGCCGGGCGTTCGTGGAACCTGTCCCACGCGGCGTCCTGTCCCGTACAACAACGGCAGAACAATTCTAGGAGAAAGGGAGTGAAACTACTTGATTCCTTCGGACCCAATCCACGCATGGTCCGCATGTTCCTGAGCGAGAAAGGCCTGGCGATCGACAGCATCGATCACGACCTCATGGGCGCCGAGAACCGCAAGCCGCCCTACACCGAGAAGAACCCCGGTGGGCAGATGCCGGCACTGGAACTCGACGATGGCACCGTCATCGCCGAGACAGTGGTCATCTGCGATTACCTGGAGGAGCTGAACCCGCAGCCGGCACTGATTGGTGCCACGCCGGAAGAGCGGGCCGAAGCGCGCATGTGGGACCGTCGCGTCGAGCAGCGGATCACCGACAACATCTACAACGGCTTCCGTTTCGCCGAGGGGCTGGGCTTGTTCGAAAGCCGCATGCGCTGCCTGCCCGAGGCCGCCGCGGGCCTGAAGGCCGCCGGCCAGGATGGCCTGGCGTGGCTGGACCAACAGCTCGAGGGCAAGCAGTGGATCTGCGGTGATCGCTTCACCATCGCCGACATGGTGTTGTTCTGCTGCCTGGATTTCGCCGCTGGCACGGGCCAGACGGTGCCGGCGGACCTGAAGAACGTCAGCGCCTGGTTCGAGCGCGTGAAGGCCCGGCCCAGTGCCGCCGCCAGTCTGCATCCTGCCGCCGGCGAGATCGGCATGCAGGGCTGAGTCCCCGCCGCCGTCGCGCCTGTGCGCGGCGGCGGCCTTGTTGCCGCCGCTCTGCGGCTGCGTCCACCCGGTCCCGTGCGCCGCAGCCCGTCCAGGGCGGCCCGAGCCTGGCCCGTCAGTTCCTGCATCAGCGTCCTGCGCCCGCCTGCAGAACGCAGAGAATCTGCCAGCGATCGGATGGCGACAGCGCCAGGTTGACCGGCGCGTGGCATCATTGGCGCTCATCAGCACGATATCAGCGGAGGCGGTATGCAAGCGTTTACGGTCAGCGGGGGCGGCGGCGTGGCGCTGCACGGTTGTGAATGGGGCCGGCAGGATGGGCCGGCGCTGTTGCTCGTGCACGGCTGGTCGCAGGCCCTGCAATGCTGGTCGCGCCAGTACGACAGCGAGCTGGCGCGGGACTTTCGCATTGTCGCCTTCGACCTGCGCGGCCACGGTGCCTCGGCCAAGCCGATGGGCGCCGGGCACTACGAGGACGGCGACCTGTGGGCCGCGGACCTGGCCGCTGTCATCGCCGCGCGCGGCCTGCAGCGGCCGGTACTCGCCGGCTGGTCCTACGGTGGTATCGCCATCAGCGATTACCTGCGTGTGCATGGCAGCGCTGCTATCGCCGGCATCAATTTCGTATGCGCCGCCATCGAGCTCAACGAGTCAGCCTTCGGCCGCTATATCGGGCCCGGATTCCTGGAGCCGTTCGCCGACGCCACCTGCGACGACCTGGCTCGCAACATCGATGCCATGCGCCGCTTCGTCCGTGGCTGCTTCAACGTGAAACTCCCGCGCGAGGACTACGAGAACTGCCTGTGCTGGAACATGGTCACTCCGCCGGCGGTGCGGGGCTGGCTGGGTGGGCGCGAGCTCGATTTCAGCGATACCCTGGCCGCCCTCGACGTGCCGGTGCTCGTCACCCAGGGGGCGGCGGACAACGTCGTGTTGCCGGCCATGGCCGAGCGCATCGACAGCCTGTGCCGGCACGCCACGCTCAGCCTGTACGAGGGCGTTGGCCATGCCCCCTTCCTGGAGGCCGAGGCGCGCTTCAACCGGGAACTGGCTGACTTCGCGATGTCACTGCAGGCTTGACGGCGCGCTGCGCGTGCGCCTGATGGCCATCGGCGCCGGCCGGGCGGTGGCCTGAGTGCAGGGGCTGCTGTTCCAGATTGTCGTGTACCTGGCCGCGGCCGTCATCGCCGTGCCGCTGTCGCGTCGGCTCGGCCTCGGTGCGGTTGTCGGTTACCTGGCGGCCGGCGTTGCCATCGGGCCGGCCGTGCTCGGGCTCATCCACGAGCCCGTCGCCATCCTGCATTTCTCCGAGTTCGGTGTGGTGCTGCTGCTGTTTCTCATCGGTCTGGAACTGGAGCCCACCCGCCTGTGGCACCTTCGCCATGCGATCTTCGGCCTGGGCGGCAGCCAGATGCTTGTCTGTAGGCTGGTGCTGAGCGCGGTCGGGCTGCTCGGCGGGCTCACGCCCGGCACCGCGGTGATCGTCGCTTTCGCGCTGTCCCTGTCGTCCACGGCCATGGCGCTGCAGGTGCTCCAGGAACGGGGTCTGCGCCGCAGCGAGGCGGGCAGCATGGCCAGCGGCTCCAGGCGACCGGTGTTTTTTTATATTTATGTTACGGGGAAGAGCGAGATCTTCACCGCCTTCGCC
>CAYGQN010000424.1:0-3739 GCA_964351795.1 uncultured Gammaproteobacteria bacterium | reverse complement strand
AACTACGGCTCGCCGGTGGCCTACGAGCAGGACGTGGTGCGCTGGATTTCAGCCAACAGCGGCGCTCCCGCCAACGGCATCTCCTGGACGCCGCTGCACGAGCTGGAGGGCACCGTCACGCCCAACGGCCTGCATTACGAGCGCCATCACAACGGCATCCCTGACATCGACCCGGCGACGCACCGGCTGTACCTGCACGGCCTGGTGCGCCAGCCCCTGGGTTTCTCGATGGCAGACCTGCTGCGCTATCCCATGCACAGCGAATCCCTGTTCATCGAGTGCGGCGGCAACAGCAATGCCGCCTGGCGGCGCGAGCCCATCCAGACCGCGGCGGGCTACTTCCACGGCCTGGTGTCCTGCGCGGAATGGACCGGCGTGCCGCTGCGGTTGCTGCTGGCCGAGGCTGGTGTGTCGGCGGACGCGAAATGGGTGATCGCCGAGGGCGCGGATGCCTTTGCCATGCACGTGAGCATTCCGCTTGAGAAAATACTGGACGATGCTTTCCTCGGCCTGTACCAGAACGGCGAGCGTCTGCGTGCCGAGCAGGGCTATCCCGTGCGCCTGATCGTGCCGGGCTGGGAAGGTGTGCTGCACGTGAAGTGGCTGACCCGCCTGGAACTGACGGCCGAGCCGGCCATGGCCCGCAACGAGACCGCGCGCTACACCGAATTGCTGCCCGATGGGCGGGCTCGCATGTTCACCTTCGTCATGCAGGCGAAGTCACTGCTGACCACACCCTCGGCCGGGATGCGCCTGACAACGCCGGGCTACCACGAACTCTCCGGGCTCGCCTGGAGCGGGCGCGGCCGCATCAGCCGCGTGGAGGTCTCCACCGATGGCGGCGCCAGCTGGCGCGATGCGCAGCTGGACTCGCCGGTGCGGCCGCGCTGCTTCACCCGGTTTCGCGCCCCCTGGCAGTGGGACGGTGGGCCGGCGGTGCTGAAGAGCCGCGCCACCGACGAGACCGGCTATCGCCAGCCCGAGCGGGAGGTGCTGGTCGCCGAGCGTGGCCGCCATGGCTATTTCCACTACAACGCCATCGTGGCCTGGGCGGTGGCGGCCGACGGGCGCGTCACGCATGTGTATGCCTGATGCCGGTCGGGTGATGGTGGTGCTGCTGCTCGCGCTTGTCGCTGGCGCGGTCATCGCGGCGGAGCCGGCCCCCGCGCTGGGCCGGCCGCTCGATGCCGACACGCTGCGGGGCCTGCCGCGCACGGTGTTCCCCGACGGCCGCGGGCTGCCGGCCGGCAGCGGTGGTGTTGCCGCCGGGGCCCAGCTCTACGCGGCTCAGTGCGCCGCCTGTCACGGCCCGGGCGGCATCGGGGGTACCGCCGATGAGCTTGCCGGCGGGCGGATGCCGCTGGACAGCGATTGGCCGGACAAGACGGTGGGTACCTACTGGCCTTGGGCGACCACGGTGTTCGATTTCATCCGTCGCTCCATGCCCCTGTACGCGCCCGGGTCGCTGTCCGCCGACCAGGCCTATGCCCTGACCGCCTGGCTGCTGTTCCGCAACGGTATCGTGGCCGAGGACACGGTGCTGGATGCGGCCTCGCTGGCCGCGGTGCGCATGCCCAACCGCGACGGCTTCATCCAGGTCTGGCCCGAAGACCACTGAGCGCCGGCGGCCAGGGCGGCGCCGCACAGCGTTGACGGGCCGGCCACCCCGTGCCGGGCTCGAGGGCCTTCACAGCGCTTGCCTGTCCCGGATCCGGCTGCGGATTGCCGGCGGCCAGGGCAGCGCCGGACAGCGTTGACGGCCAGCCTGCCAGCGCCGGGCCCCGGGATTCCGGGGCTTGCCTGTCCCGGATCCCGCTGCGTGTCCCGTGCCTGTCCCGGGTCCGGCTGCGAATTGCCAGCGGCCATGCCCCGGCGGCGCGCTCGGCGGCCATCAGCCCTGGCGGGCGTGGTGCCTACAGGGCGCCGGCCTTGTGCAGCAGGTGATGCAAACGCGTGGCCAGCTCGCGGTAGCCCTCGGCGTTCGGGTGCACCGGATCGGCCTTCAGCCCGGCATCGCCGAGGATGTCGGCCAGGGCATCGGCCTCAAACACCACCGCTTCGCGCTCGGCGATCCCGGTGTAGAAATCCGCCGCACTGAGCAGCAGCGAAGGCCGCGGCACGCCGATGAGTACCACCTCGGCGCCGCTGGCGCGGATGAGGGCGATCATGGCGCTGATGTTCTCGGCCGCGCGCGCCTGCGGGCGGCGACGGAGCATGTCGTTGCCGCCATGGCACAGCAGCACCAGGGCCGGGCGAGTCTCGGCCAGCACCCCCGGCAGGCGCGCCAGCCCCTGCGCGCTGAGTTCGCCGGGCACCCCGGCCGCGATCACCTCGCGGCCGCTGAGCGCCGCCAGTACCTGTGGATAGCTGTCGCCGTTGCCGGCGCCGGTGCCATGCGTGAGGCTGTCGCCGAAGGCGAGGATCCTGGCACCCGGCGGCAGCGGACTCAGCGACGGATCGACGCCGCAGGCGGGCAGCAGCAACGCCAGGCAGAGCACGCCCGCCCAGCGGCTCACTGGCGCACCACCGCCGGTCGCAGGCTCACCGCCGGGTACCAGCTTCCGAGGGGCTCGCGGGCCCACCAGTGCCCCGTGGCCGCGCGCTCGGCCGGTGTGGTGAAACGGTAACGCCAGAGGCGGGCGCGCACGAAGCGAGGCGGTGTATCGGGAAAGGGGTTGACCTCGAACAGCGCCAGCACTGACGGTTGGCCCGTGAGCAGGGCTTGCAGCACGCCCTCGAACCATGGGCTGCGAGCGGGCCCGGCCAGGGCCGCGAACCACATCTGCCAGTCCAGTCGCGGCTGGTGCGGGGTGGCCCACAGGGGGCGCCGTGCCAGCGGCCCCGGCTGCCAGGGCAGCACGTAGGCCTGCCAGTGCCGGCCGTCGGCCGAGCCCTCGATGATGATTTCGCGGCGCTCGGTGGTCATGTTGGCGAACAGCCCGTAACGGTTGTTGATGCGCAGCGGTGCGAGCGCCTCGACCACGGCGCCGGCGGCGGCCGGCCCGCCCGTGACCATCAGGCTGGTGTTCATCAGCGACAGCACCATCACGGCGACGGCAATGCCGCGGATCGGCCACGGGCTGGCGTTGCCGGCGCCGATGGCGACAGGCCCGGTTGCCGGCCGGGAGGCGCCCGGGCGCAGGCGCTCCAGCGCCGCATCATCGAAGGCGGCCAGGCACAGCAGGATAGTCAGCAGGTTGAAGAAGTTGTAGCTGCCGGTTGCCATGATCAGCAGCTCGAAGGCGATGATGCCAAGCGCCGCGATATGGCGCAGGCGGCGCGGCCCCAGCAGCAGCAGGGGCAGCGCGAGTTCCAGGACCAGCGTGGCCGCGGTGCCGGCCCGCAGCACGACAGCGGGCAGATGATGCGCGTACCAGGCCGGAAAGGCCGGCAGGGGCTGGGTCTGGAAGTGGTATTCGAGTGCGGTCAGCGCGCGCCAGGTCGGATCACCGCTGGCCAGCTTGGCAAAGCCGGCCATGAACATGAACTTCGCCGCCAGGACGCGATATGCCAGCACGGTGATGGTCCCCTGGCGACCGGGTAACAGCAGCGCCAGGAAGCCCGCCTCCAGCAGCAGCAGGTCCCACTGGAAGCCGGTGAACACCTGGCCGGCATTGAACACCGACAGCCAGGCCAGCCAGCACAGGGCCGCACTCAGGCGCGGCAGCACGCCCAGCAGCAACGCTGCAGCCGCCACGGCACCGCCCAGGCAGACCCCTCGCAGCACCGCGTCCCCGCC
>CAYGQN010000423.1:2133-3739 GCA_964351795.1 uncultured Gammaproteobacteria bacterium | reverse complement strand
CCTCATTGCACATCAGCGAATACAGCACACGCCCCTCTTCCATTGGAGCGATGTGATTCGTCAATACGAAATCCAGAAACGCCGTCGCCTGCGGCCCCTCCACCGTCGCCTCTCCCATGTGCGATACATCAAACAGGCCCGCCGCCTCACGCACGGCCAGGTGCTCGGCCGCCGAGGACGCGACCCAGCCCTGCCGGCCCCAGCTGTAGCCGTATTCCGGTTGCGTGCCGGGCTCGCCGAACCAGTCCGCGCGCTCCCAGCCCGCCACCGCGCCGAAACAGGCGCCGCGTGCAGCCAGCCTGTCGTGCAGTATCGAACGGCGCACCCCGCGGCCGGTCGCGTGCTGCTGGTTGGGCCAGTGCATGGCGTACAGCATGCCCAGGCTCTCGCCCACCCGTTCACGCAGGAACGCGGGGTTGCTCTGGTAACGCGGCGCGCGGCGGATATCCACTTCCCAGAGATCCATCGGCGGATGCCCGTCACGGACCCAGTCGGCCATCACCTTGCCGATCCCGCCGGCCGATTGCAGGCCGATGGAATTCAGGCCCGCGGCGATGAAGCAGCCATCGAGTTCCGGGGCTTCGCCAAGGTGGTAGCGCACGTCGGGGGTGAAACTCTCGGGGCCGCAGAAGAAGGTCTGCATGCCGGCCTCGGCCAGCGCCGGCACCCGCTCCATGGCCTGGTTCAGAATGGGTTCGAAGTGCTCGAAGCTGCCCGGCAGCTCGTCGAAGAAGAACCCCTCCGGGATCCCGTCCATGCCCCAGGGCCGGGCATGCTCCTCGAATGCCCCGATGAGCAGCTTGCCCGCCTCGGGCTTGTAGTAGGTGCGCGCATCGTAATCGCGCAGCACCGGCAGATCGGCGGGCATGCCGGCGACGTTGTCGAACACGGCATAGTAGTGCTCGCAGGCATGCAGGGGCACGGACACGCCGGCCAGGCGGGCCAGCTCCCGCGTCCACATGCCGGCGCACAGCACCACCTTGCGCGCGGCGATGTCCCCGTCGGCGGTCATCACGCCGGTCACCTGGCGGCCATCATGCAGCAGGCGGGTAACGGCCACATCCTCGAACAGCGTGGCGCCGTGCTGTTTCGCGCTCATGGCCAGCGCGCGCGTGGTGTCGATGGGGCTGGCATAGCCGTCGCTCGGAATGTAGGCACCGCCGAGCACATCACCGGTGTCGATGAGCGGATGCAGCGCGGCCACCTCCTCGCGCGTGAGCATGTCCACGCGCAGGTCGAACACCTTCGCCATGGAGGCATTGCGCCTGAGCTCGACCAGCCGCTCGGGATGGGTGGCAATGGACACCGAACCGCATTGGCGGTAGCCGGTGGCCTGCCCGGTGTCCGCCTCCAGCGAGGCGTACAACTCAGCCGTGTACTTCGCCAGGCGCGTCATGTTGAACGAGCCGCGCAGTTGACCCACCAGCCCGGCCGCGTGCCAGGTGGTGCCGCAGGTGAGCTGACGGCGCTCCAGCAGCACGACGTCGCTCACCCCGGCGCGGGCCAGGTGACAGGCAATGGCGCAGCCGATGACGCCGCCGCCGACGATGACGACCTGCGCCTCGCGCGGGAGTGTTGCGGACATGTTCTGGCTCCGCCGCGGCAC
>CAYGQN010000423.1:0-2123 GCA_964351795.1 uncultured Gammaproteobacteria bacterium | reverse complement strand
CCCCCGGCGCCCCGGGGGGGGGGGGGGGGGCCCGGCCCGCGGCTCAGGTTGGCGGCTGCAGTCTCAGGCGGCGGCGGCGAGCGCGCCGATCTCACCGACGATGTCGTCGATGGTGGTCACCGCGCCCCAGCCGTTGCGGATGCATTCGATGATGGGATCATGCAGGTGCGGCATGGTCGTCCCGACGCAATCCTCCACCACGATCGGCTTGAAGTCGCGGAACAGGGCGTCCTTGGTGGTCGCGCCGACACACTGGTTGGTCAGTACGCCGGTGATGATCACCGTCTCGGCGCCGAGGGCGCGCAGCACCGCTTCCAGGTTGGTCTGGAAGAAGGCCGACAGGCGCGTCTTCTCGACATACCAGTCGTCCTCCTGCGGCAGCAGTTCCTCGATGACCTGGTAACCCCAGGTGTTCTGGCGCAGGCCGCCCTCGTGCAGGAAGGGGCGCAGCGCCATGAACGGGCCGCCATCGACCAGCCCACGCGTGCCGTGACGCGTCCAGATCATGGGGATCCCCTTGGCCCGGGCAGCGGCATTCAGGCGCAACGTGGGTTCGATCACCCGGCGCATGTGGCTGATGTCGATATCGTGGGTGGCGTACCAGCCCTCGCGGTGCAGAAAGTCGTTCTGCATATCGATGTGGACGATGGCGGTATGGCCAGGCACGAGCGGCCACTGGGTCGGTTCAAACGGCTGTGCAGACATGGTCAGGACTCCCGGTACGTTGATTGTCGCGCTGGCGGCTGCGGCGCTGTCAGTAACCGCCGGCAGCGATGATGTCGCGGCCGACCGTTTCAATCTGGTCGAATTCGTTGTTCAGGTAGGCACTGGACAATTCGGTCACGCCGAGCGCGGCCAGCTCCTCCACCCGTTCCCGGCAGTGTGCTGCCGGCCCGCAGATGGCAAAGCGGTCGATCATGTCGTCGGTGAGGTACTCGGTGTGCTCGGCGTCGGAATCCAGGTGCCCGGCGTAGTAATCGTAGTGGTCGCGCTTGACCTGCACCATGGAGGTCAGCGATTCGGGCATGCCGTGGTTGGGCCCGGCACGCACCACGTCCTCCAGGTGATTGGTGGCGCAGGTAGCCGCCCAGCGGCACTTGTCGCGCGCCAGGGGCAGGTCATCGCTGACCCACATCCCGCACAGCAAGGCGATTTCCACCGCGGCCGGATCCCGGCCTGCCTCCTCGGCACCCCGGCGGACATGGCTGACGGCCCACTTCACCGCATCGGGATGGCAGCCGACCTGGAGCATGACGATGTCCGCCAGCGCGCCACCGAGGGCGAGGTTGCGCGGGCCGGTGGCGGCGTAGGCCAGCGGCGTCGGCTCGGCGCCGTCGTTCCAGCGCAGGCGCACCTCGGAGCCATCCTCATCGACCGGCTTGCCGGCCAGCAGGTCGCGGGTCTTGGCCAGCACCGCTTCCATCTGCTTCGTCTTCATCGGCTGGTGGCCCAGGGTGCGCACGGCGCTGTCGCCGCGCCCGAGGCCGAGTATCCAGCGCCCGGGGAACAGGCGCGACAGGGTTGCCGAAGCGCTGGCGCTGACGGTGTAGTGCCGCGTGACCGGGTTGCTGACCGCCGTGCCCAGCTGGATGCTCGAGGTGGCCTGCAGCCCGAGCGCCGAGTACACGTAGGCGTCTTCCCACAGCATCTGCGAATCAACCAGCCAGGCGCGGCGGTAGCCGGCCTGCTCCAGGCCTGCCAGGCTGGACATGAACTGCGGATAGTCTTCCACCAGCAGGTGGGCGCCAATCATCATCGTGCGAATCTCCCGGTTGTTGCCCGCCGGCGTGGCCGCTTGCCACGGGCCTCAGGGCGGCTCGTCAGACAGTGATGGCAGCTTATCGAAGCGGGAAAAAATCAACAATATTTAATGCGTATACCTCCATCTATCTGATTTTTCATCCATATCAGTGTTTTTTGTTAGCTATGATTAACGCCTTAACAAATTCTCGTCCGTCGGTCCGGCCCAGGCGTCCGCTCGCTGCCCCGGCCCGCCGGATCAGCCCCGCCAGGCACGCCGGCACCGCCTTGCACCGCGACGCGTCGCCGCGGTGCAAGGCGCGATGGCCGTGGCGCCCCGGACAGGCTCAGCCGAGCTCTGCGAACGACAGCGTTCGATAGCG
>CAYGQN010000422.1:3335-3744 GCA_964351795.1 uncultured Gammaproteobacteria bacterium | reverse complement strand
TACCGAACAGCACCTGCTCCAGGCCGGCCGGGAACGGCGGGCACAGGGGCCGGCCGTTGACATAGTGGGCATCGGGTACCGGCATGACCTGCGCCCGGCCCGGCAGGGCCTGCGCCGGCGTGGGCATGGTGGTTTTCCTGCCAAGTCCGAACATGGCTGCCTCGCTGTCTGCCATTTGCACAGGCCCGATTGTAGGCAGTCCGTCCAGCCGGTGACAGTGACCATCCGGAAACGGTTGCGGCGCAGCGACAGGAGGCGCTCGCCGGCTCCTGCGCAAGGGTTTTGCGGCGCACAATAAAGCCGCTAGAATGCCGATGTTGCATTGCAAGGTTCAACTGGAGAAATCGTTTGGAAATCAAAGACAAGGTGGCAGTCGTTACGGGTGGGGCAAGCGGTATCGGCGAAGCGG
>CAYGQN010000422.1:0-3325 GCA_964351795.1 uncultured Gammaproteobacteria bacterium | reverse complement strand
CGGTCAGCCTGGAGCTGGCAAAACGGGGCGCGCGCCACGTGGCGCTGGTGGACCTGTCCGAGCGGGTGACGGCCATCGCCGCCAGCATCAACGACAGCGTTGGACGCGAAGTGGCCTCTGCCTACCTCGGCAATGCCGTGGACGAGGACTTCCGGATCAGCGTCTTCGACGAGCTGTGCGCCGCGCACGGCATGGTCAACATCTGCATTCCGGCGGCCGGCATCACCCGGGACGCCCTGGCGGTGAAGCTCAACAAGAGCAACGGCCAGGCGGAAATCTATCCGATGGAGACGTTCCGACTGGTGACCGACGTCGACCTGGTCGCGCCGATCTACTGGGCCCTGGAGCTCATCGCGCGCATGGCCAGTTACCGCTTCGGCAAGGGCCTGAAACGCTGGGCACCCACCGAGGGTGTGCAGGGCGCCATCGTGTTCATCGGCTCGGTCTCCTCGCAGGGCAACAAGGGCCAGGTGGCCTACGCCGCCTCCAAGGCCGGCCTCGAGGGCGCCGCCGCCACGCTGCGCAAGGAGGCCATATTCCACGGCGTGCG
This sequence comes from uncultured Gammaproteobacteria bacterium, assembly GCA_964351795.1. Classification (GTDB taxonomy): domain Bacteria; phylum Pseudomonadota; class Gammaproteobacteria; order JADZEE01; family JADZEE01; genus CAYGQN01. The sequence goes on along the minus strand of CAYGQN010000422.1, from coordinate 2,775 downwards.
CTGCGGCGTGATTCACCCCGGGTTCACCGACACGCCGATGGTGCAGGCTCTCGGCGAGGAATACATCGCCAAGAACATCCTGCCATCGACCCAGCTCGGCCGGCTCATCCGCCCGGCGGAAATCGCCGACGCCATCTGCTTCCTGGTCCAGAACTCCGCCGTCAGCGGCGAGCTGTTCGCCGACGCCGGCTGGCATCCCCTGCCCTGAGCCGTGCGCCTGGCCCGTTCCGCGGCCGGCGCAGTATGGCGCCGGCCGCGGACCGGGCATTGCGGATTTCAACTTGAAGGACACCAGCGGCCGCAAAGAGGCGCCGTTGCCAGGGCTGGCCGGCCGGCGCGGCGCTGCATGGGCCGCGAGGCCCGGTATTGCTGACCACGGAAACGCCTGCCGGCGCAGCGTGGTGGTGCAGGCGGGCGCCTGATCAGGCGTCCTGGGCGAAATAACCCGCGAGGTACTCGGCGAAGCTCTCGGTCTCTTCGGCCTCGATCGCCGCCTGCCCGGCCAGCGATTCGGCCGCCACCCGTTCGAACTCCTGCTCGCGCTCCGGTGCCAGTGGCCGCGTGGCGAAATGCCCGGCATGCCGCGCGGACATGGCGGCGGCGAACTTGGCGAAGGGCAGCCCACTGTCGCGCATGGCCTGCAATACCCGCGCCGCCGGCAGGCGGCTGCGATCGGCCAGCGCCGCGCGCTGGGCTGCCAGCGCCCGCGTGTAGGGCTGCTCGCCGTGACAGTTGTCAAGCACCTGGCAGATGGGCGCCATGTCGTCGAACACCGCTTCCACCCAGCTGTCCAGGCCCAGCCAGCCGGTTCTCGTGCGCAGTCGCAGACCACGTTCGCGGCCACGCAGGGCGACCGTCAGCTCGTTGTAGGAAATGGACTCGCGCTCGGCGGCATCGATACCCGGGCTGTCGGTCAGCAGGCAGTACACCAGGAATGCCTCGATGAACCGCAGCTGTTCCTGGTTGACGCCATCGGGGTCGAAGGGGCTGACGTCGATGGCCCGCACCTCCACGTACTCCACGCCGCGCCGGCGCAGGGCCACGGTGGGTTTTTCGCCGCTGTCGGTGGTGCGCTTGGGGCGAATGAAACTGTAGTACTCGTTTTCAATCTGCAGGACGTTGGCATTGAGCTGGCGGTACTCGCCATCCACCAGCACGCCGATGGCCTCGTACTCGGGATACGGCGTCTCGATGGCCCGGGTGAGCGTGTCGACATACCCCTCCAGGCTGTCGTAGGAGACATTCAGCGCTGCCTGGTTCTTGTTCATGTAGCCGATATCGCTCATGCGCAGCGAGGTCGCGTAAGGCAGGTAGAAGGTGTACGGATCGAACTCCTGGAAGCGATGGCCGGCCCCGGGCAGGAACGAGCGGCAGACCGCCGGCGAGGTGCCGAACAGCAGGGGAATCAGCCAGCCATGGCGATGGAAGTTGCGAATCAGTGCGAAGTAGGCGTCGGAGATGAAATCCTGCAGCTCGCCCGCCGCTTCCTCCTCTTCCATGAACACCGGCCAGAACGCCTCCGGCAGGGAGTAATTGAAGTGCACGCCCGAGATCGCCTGCATGCGCCGACCGTAGCGGTAGTCCAGCCCGCGCCGGTAGACGTGCTTCATCATGCCCACGTTGGAACTGCCATAGCGGGCGATGGGTATGGATTCGTCCGAGTCCACCGCGCAGGGCATGCTCGTGGCCCACAGGATCTCCCCGTCCAGGCGATGGTAGACGAAGCTGTGCAGGTCTTCGAGGAAGGCCATGGTCTCGGCCACGTCGCTGAACGGCGGCGTGATGAGTTCGATCAGGGCCTCGGAGTAATCGGTGGTGATCCAGGGGTGGGTCAGGGCCGAGCCGAGGGCGGCGGGATGATCGGTTTGCGCGATGTTGCCGGCGGCATCCACGCGCAGGCTTTCCTTCTCGATGCCCTTGCGGCCGCCGCAGAGGATATCCGCACCGCCGGCGCGGACCACGGCTTCGAGTCTTCTCTGGAGGGCGTTCGGCATGCTCGATTGTCGGTGGCCGTTGCGAGGGCGCGGCGATTATAGCAGCCCGGACCCGCTCAGCCGTGAGCCGCCGTGGCGCGGAATTCACAGTGCCCGGCACCCTGCGCCCTGCAGGCGGTTTCCAGGCTCAGGCAATCCGGGCCCAGCCAGCGCGAGGCCAGTGCCCGCAGCATGCCGGCAATGGGTGCGCAGGAAGGCCCGCTGCCATCGCCCAGGCCGGTGAAAGGGCTGGCCTGCACCTGCAGGACCAGGCAGTCGCTGCGCCTGTCATCGAATTCCCATCGTCCCCAGCCAAGGGCCGGCGCGGTGGCGGCCATGAGTGCAAGCAACTCGCCGCGGCTGCCGCCGGCCTCGGCATAGCGCGCGATGGAACGCCCACCATACTCGGCGACTGCATCGGCAAAAGCGGCCAGGGCCTCGGCCCGCGCCGCCGGCCCCAGCCGCTCGAACAGCCCGGCCAGCGTATCAGCGCGCAGCAACAGGTAGCGCACGTCGCCATCGAACAGGCCGCCATCGCGGCCGGCCAGGCGTTCCCGGAAGCCCGGCGCGGTCAAGATCAGTGCCGGTACAGGTCGGCGTACTGCTCGCGCAGCATCGCCTTCTGGACCTTGCCCATGGTGTTGCGCGGCAGGGCCTGGACCACCAGTACGCGCTTGGGCACCTTGTAGGCGGCAAGGCGCTCGCGGGCGCTGGCCAGCAGGGCTTCGGCCGAGGGAGCGGCGGCCGCATCCGCGGCCACCACCCCGGCCGTTACCGCCTCGCCGTACTCGGCATGCGGCAG
>CAYGQN010000421.1:0-3750 GCA_964351795.1 uncultured Gammaproteobacteria bacterium | reverse complement strand
CTTGAGGTCCCGACGCTGATTCACGATGGTACGTTCGAGCTGCGCGCGCTCCCCCTCGCTCATGATCGCACCATCCTTGGCCAGGCGATCCTCGTTCTTCTTCAGTTCCTTCTGGGCGGCCACCAGCTCGCGGTCGCGGGCGGCGAATTCTTTCTCGAGAAGCTTGCGCGTGTCGGCTGCCTGTGGGGCCGCCTCCAGCACCTGAATGGGATTGACCACGCCGATGCGATAGTCGGCGGCGAAGGTGGCCGGCGCTGCGAGAGCCGCCATGCCGAGGAGGCAGTAAAAGGACAGATTGGCCAGTGATTTCAACATTATGCTCCCGAAAAATGCAGGTTTCGAATGCGCGCGGCGCGAGGCGATACTAACTTATCACGCCCGCCCGACGCCAGCACACGCTAACGTCAGAAAGATGTACCGAAGGTGAACTGGAACGGCTGCGTGTCGTCACCCTGCTGGTCGCGGAACGGCCGCGCAATGCTCGCGCTGAGTACGCCGAAGGGCGACATCCAGACCCCGGAAATGCCGGTGGACATGCGGATATCGGAAGCCTCGAAATCGTCGTTCGCGCCCCAGACGTTGCCGGCATCGACGAAGGTCGTCACGCGAACGGAGTTCAGGTCGGTCAGGAACGGCAATGGCAGGATCAGCTCGGCGTTGCCCACCAGCAGCAGGTCGCCACCGACGGCCCGGCCGAACTCGTCCTGGGGCCCGAGCGTGTTCTCCTGGTAGCCGCGGACCGAGCGCGGGCCACCCGAGAAGAAGTTCTCGAAGAACGGCAGCTGGGTCGTGTCCCCGTAGGCCTCACCGTAGCCCACCCGGCCCTTGAGCAGGAAGGTCCAGCGCCTGCCGATCGGGAAGAAATACCGGGTGTCGTAATCGAGTTTGAAATACTGCAGATCACCCAGCGGAAGGGCGATCTCGGCACGGATGCGCTGCAGGGTCCCGCGGGTCGGGAAAATCGCGCTGTTGCGCGTGTCGTAGGCAAAGCCCGTGGTCAGGCGGAACACATCGAACTCGTTGCCTTCGCGATCGATGAAGTCACGCACGATGGAGGCGGCGAAGGCATCGGTATCGAGCTTCTGCCGTTCGTAGTCGAAGGCCACGTTCACGAAATTGAATTCGGAGACCGGGATGCCATAGTTCACGCCCAGGCTGATCTGCTGGGTATCGAACACCGTGATGTTGGCGTTCCGGGCATTGGTTTCCTGGTAGGACACACGAAAGCCACGGGCGATGCCGTCGATCGTGTAGTAGGGATTGGTGTACCCGAGCACGAACTGACGGTTGATCTGGGAGTTGTTGAACGCGAACTCCATGCGCTTGCCGCTGCCGAGGAAGTTGTCCTGGGCGATGCTGGTGTTGAAGATGATGCCCTGCACCTGGGAGAAACCCAGGCCAAGCAGCAGGTTGCCAGACGGCCGCTCGACCACCGAGTAGTTCACATCGACCTGGTCGGTAGTGCCAGGCACGGGGATGGTCTCGACGTTGACCTCCGTGAAGAAACCCAGGCGCTGCAGGCGGATCTTGCCGCGCTCGACCTTCACGGTGGAAATCCACGAGCCCTCGAGCTGACGCATCTCCCGCCGCAGCACCTCGTCGCGCGTCCTGGTGTTGCCGAAGAAACTGATGCGGCGCACGTACACGCGGTTGCCCGGGTCGATAAAGTAGGTCAGCGATACCGTGCGCTTGTCCTCATCGATTTCCGGGATGGCGTTGACGTTGGCGAAGGCATAGCCCTCCTGGCCCAGCCGGTCGGTGATGGCCGTGGTGGTCTCGGTGACCCACTTGCGCGAGAACACCGCGCCGGCGCGGGTGTAGACGTAGGGGAACAGGTCGTCCTCGGCGACGATGAGTTCGCCCGCCAGGCGCACATCGCTGATGGTGAAGCGCTCGCCCTCGGTGATGTTGATGGTGACATAGACCTGCGACTTGTCCGGCGTGATCGACACCTGGGTGGAGTCGACATTGAAGTTCACATAGCCGTTGTCCAGGTAATGGTTGCGCAGGGTTTCAAGGTCACCGGAGAGCTTCTGCCGCGAGTACTGATCGGACTTGGTGAAGAAGCTGAGCATGTTGGGATTGCTGAGTTCGAACAGCTTGAGCAGCTTGCGATCCCCGTAATCCTCGTTGCCGACGATGTTGATTTCCTTGATGCGCGCGGCTTTGCCCTCGGCCACGTTGATGCCCACGGCCACGCGGTTGCCGGGCAGCGGCTGCAGGTTGGTGTCCACCTTCACGCCGTACTTGCCCTGGCCGTAGTACTGCCGGCGCAGCTCCTGCACGACCTTGTCGAGCGTGCCCTCGTCGAACACCTCGCCCACCGCGAAGCCGACCTCGCTCAGCCCCTTGAGCAGGTCCTCGGACTTGATGGCCTTGTTGCCGGTGAGATTGATCTCGGCGATGGACTCGCGTTCGCGCAGGGTAACCACCAGGACGTTGCCGTCCCGCTGCAGCTGGATGTCCTTGAAGAAGCCGGTCTGGAACAGCGCCCGCACGGTATCCGCGGAGCGGCTGTCCTCGAAGGTGTCGCCGACCTTCACCGGCAGGTAGTTGAAGACCGTGCCTGCGGAGATTCGCTCCAGCCCCTCGATGCGGATGTCCTCGACAATGAAGGACTCCGCCAGTGCGAGGCTCGTGAGCAGCAGGTACAGCGTCAGGCTACAGAAAGACCTGTATAAGATACCAGCGCGCATAATCCGTTGTTTTTTTATGAGTTGTCATATCTGCCGTCAGAGGATCCGCATGATGTCGTTGTAGAACGCGACACCCATCAGACCCAGCAGCAGCACCAGCCCTACCTGCTGTCCAGCCAAACGCAGGTTGTCGGACACCGGCCGGCGAATCACCAGCTCGATAAGGTAATACAATAAGTGCCCGCCATCCAGTATGGGAATTGGCAAAAGATTGAGAACACCAAGGCTTACACTGACTATTGCAAGAAACGCTAAGAAAGCGCTGAGACCGATGCTGGCGGACTGCCCGGCGTACTGCGCTATGCTGATGGGCCCGCTCAGGTTCTTCACCGAGGCCTCGCCGAACAGCATCTTGCCGATGATTTTCAGTGTGAGGGCGGACATCTCCCAGGTCTTGTCCACCCCGCGCACAAAGGCCTGCAGCGGCCCGTAGCGCTCTGTCCCCATGGGCAGCGCCTCGACCTGCTCCGGCTCGGCCACGGCGGCCCCGATGCGGCCGTAGACTTCACCCGCGTCGCGATGCTCGGCCGGCGTCAGCGACAGGCGGGTCTCCTGGCCGTCGCGCAGCACCAGCAGGTCGATCCTGCGCCCGGGCCGCTCGCGCACGTATTCCACCCAGGCCGTCCAGCCCGGCATGGGCTGGCCGTCCGCCGCCAGCACCAGGTCGCCGGCCCTCAGACCGGCCGCCTGGGCCGGCTCACCGGGCATTACCTCGCCGATCCGCGGCGGGATGTCCAGGCGCAATGGCTGAAAACCGACCCGATCGAAAAAGCTGCCACGGCTGAGGTCATCGACGCTCACGCCCTGCATGTCCAGGGTGACCGAGCGACGGGATCCGAGTTCATCCTCCAGCGTCACCGGCAGGCGGCACTGGTCCACGGCGCAGTTCATGCTCGCATGCAGCACCGACTCCCAGGTGGGTGTCTCGCGCGAATCGATGGCAACGATGCGGTCCCCTGCCGCCATGCCTGCGCGGCCGGCAATGGTGTCCTGCTCGACGCTGCCGACCAGAGCTCACATGACCAGCACACAGAACATCAACAACATCCACAAA
>CAYGQN010000420.1:1514-3819 GCA_964351795.1 uncultured Gammaproteobacteria bacterium | reverse complement strand
CCGCCGCGCGGCTTCAAGCTGTACGTGGTGCAGCCGGGCCAGCAGGCCGGCCAGAGCTTCCCGAACGGCGTCACCTACAACGATGACATCGTCGAGGGCTGGCTCGGGATCGGCTCGCAGATTGACGGCCTCGGCCACATCGGCCACGAGAACGTCTACTACAACCGCTTCCACGCCAGGGACTTCGCCGACGTGTCGGGGCTGAAGCGCCTTGGCATCGAGAAGGTGCCGCCCATCGTCACCCGTGGTGTGCTGCTCGACATGACGGCCGTGTTCGGCGTGGAGCGCCTGGAAGCGGGCACGCCCGTCAACCGTGCCGACATCGACAAGGCGATGGCCCGTCAGGGCATTGCCATCGGCGAGGGCGACGTCGTACTGCTGCACACCGGCTGGCTGGGCATGAAGGATATCGACCCGGCCGCCTATGCCGCCGGTGAGCCTGGCCTTGGCCTGGAGGGTGCACGCTACCTCGCCAGCCTGGGCGTGGTTGCGGTGGGGGCGGATTCCTGGGGCGTGGAAACCGTGCCCTTCGAGACCGAGGGCGATGCCTTCCACGTCCACCGCATCCTGCTGGCCGAGAACGGCATCTACCTGCTGGAGAACATGAACACGGCGGAACTGGCTGCCGACGGCGTGTCGGAGTTCATGTTCGTGCTCGGCCAGGCGAAGATCACCGGGGCAGTGCAGATGATCATCAACCCGGTGGCAATCCGCTGAGCGGCGGGCCCGCCAGCGAAGCGGATCCGCCCTTCGGCTTCCAGGACACCTCGTTCCGGGCCGCCGGTGGGGTCGAGGGCATCGAGCGCCTGGTCGATGACTTCTACCGCTGCATGGATACCCTGCCCGAAGCCCGCGCCATCCGCGCCATGCACCAGGCCGATCTCACCGAGTCCGCCGACAAGCTGGCCCGCTTCCTGTGCGGCTGGCTGGGCGGGCCGAAGCGCTACCAGGAGAAGTACGGCAGCATCAGCATTCCCGGCTCGCACCGGCATGTGCCCATCGGCCCGGCCGACCGCGATGCCTGGCTGGAATGCATGCGCTGCGCCATCGCCCGCCAGCCCTATACCCCGGCGTTCGCGGCCTACCTGCTGCGTGCGCTGAGCGTGCCGGCGCAGCGCGTGGTGGACGCCAACCCGCTCGGGGCTGCCTGAGTCCGCCGACTCGCTCAACGGCCGGTAAACAAGGCCCGGTTGGCGTCACTGGTGTTGCATGTGTTTCACTCGTTACTCCAGATGGCGGCAGGAGACAGCCAATGCACGGCGAATGCGTGGTGACCATCCTGCCCGAGGCGCAGCTGCTGGTCGCCGTCTACGGGCCCGCCGCCGAAGTGTCCGACCACTATGCCGGCCTCGCCCGCATCATCGCGACGGTGAACGAGCACAGTCTCGACAAGGTCCTCATCGACATCACCGCCGCCCCGCTGATGGTGCTGGCGGACCAGGTCGAGTTCATCCGGCGCCTGGCGCAAGCCTGGCCGGCAGGTGTGCGGCTTGCCACGGTCGTGGGGGACTCGCCCGAACGGGCGGAGCGCTCGCGCCAGTGTCTGAATTTCAAGTTCGCCGGCGGCCTGTCAGAAGCCAGGGCCCGCAACTTCGGCACGCGCGCGCAGGCCGGCGACTGGCTGGGATTGGATACCGGCCAGCCGGTTAACGCCTGAAGCCGGCAGCCTGCCCCGCGGGGCAGGTTCAATCCACCCTGGCTTGCGACACCCTCACACGCCCAGGCACAGGTATTTCATCTCCAGGTACTCGTCCAGGCCATGGCGGCTGCCTTCGCGGCCGAGACCGGACTGCTTCACGCCGCCGAAGGGCGCAAGTTCGGTGGACAGCAGGCCGGTGTTGATGCCCACCATGCCGTACTCCAGCGCCTCGGCCACGCGCCACACGCGCGCAAGATCCCGCGCATAGAAATACGCCGCCAGGCCGAAGATGGTGTCGTTGGCCTGGGCCACCACGTCGTCCTCGTTGTCGAAGCGGAACAGCGGCGCCACCGGCCCGAAGGTCTCCTCGCTCGCCACGCGCATGCCGGCACTGACATTGGCCAGGATGGTCGGCTCGAAAAAGCTGCCACCGAGCAGGTGCCGCTGGCCACCGGTGACAAGCCTGGCGCCCTTGGCCAGGGCATCGGCGATGTGCGCCTCCACCTTCTCCACCGCCGCCTCGTTGATGAGCGGTCCGGTGGTAACGCCCTCGCTGAAACCCTCGCCCACCTTCAGCTTGCCCGCCGCCGCCGCGAGTTTGTGCGCGAATTCCTCGTACACGCCGGCCTGCACGTAGATACGGTTGGCGCACACGCAGGTCTGCCC
>CAYGQN010000420.1:0-1504 GCA_964351795.1 uncultured Gammaproteobacteria bacterium | reverse complement strand
CCATGGCGGTGCTGGCCGAGCGCGCCGGGGTGCCGGCCGGGCGACGAAGCTGCAGCCGGCGGCCAGGGCCGGCGCCACCTTGCGGGCGATCATGGCGTTGGGGAAGTTCCAGGGCGTGATCGACGCGACCACGCCAATCGGCTGCTTCAGCACCAGGATGCGCTTGTCGCGCTGGTGGCCGGGGATGATCTCGCCGTAGGCGCGCTTGGCCTCCTCGGCAAACCACTCGATGAAGCTGGCGCCGTAGAGGACCTCGCCCTTTGCTTCGGCCAGCGGTTTGCCCATCTCGGCGGTGAGGATGGCCGCGAGATCATCGGCGTTCGCCAGCATCAGGTCGAACCAGGCCCGCAGCACGCCGGCGCGCTCCTTGCCGGTGCGCGCGGCCCATTCCTTCTGCGCCGCTGCCGCCGCCTCGATGGCCCGGTCGGCCTCGACCCGCGACAGGTCGGCCACCTCGATGAGGGTGGCCCCGCTGGCCGGGTTGTGCACCGCGAAGCGGGCGCCGTTGTCGGCGTCGATCCACTCGCCGCCGACCAGTGCCCGGCCGGTGAGCAGCGCCGGATCCCGCAGGCGTTGCGTCAGGGGTTGGGTATCGTGCATCGGCTGTCTCCCGGGTTCAGGAATGAACGCGCCATGATCAGCCATGCGCCCGCTGATCGCCAGCCATGCCGGGGCCGGCCCGGTTGGCAAGGATGGGCGATAATGATGCCGGTCAGCCAACCGGATGCAGGCGCGATGACCATCAGGATTGTTCAGGCGGACTACGGGAACCGTGAGCAGGCAGCCGCCATCGTCGCGCTGCTGGATGCCTATGCCCGCGATCCCATGGGTGGGGGCAAGCCGCTGCCCGCGGCGGTGCGCAGCGCCCTGGTGCCCGGCCTGGCCGGGATCCCCGGTGCCCTGACCCTGCTCGCCCATGACGTGAGCCTCGGCTTCGTCGGCCTGCTCAATGCCTTCGACGGCTTCTCCACCTTCCGCGCCCGGCCGCTGCTGAACATCCATGACCTGTTCGTCGCGCCCGCCGCCCGCGGGCGTGGCATCGGCCGCGCCCTGCTGCTCGGCGCCGAGGACCGTGCCAGGGCACGGGGCTGCTGCAAGCTGACCCTGGAGGTGCTGTCCGGCAACCACGGCGCCCGGGCCCTGTATGCCGCGCTCGGTTACGGCGCCTACGCGCTGGACCCGGCCGCCGGCGACGCCCGCTTCTGGCAGAAGCCCCTGGATGACTGAGCGCCCTGCGCCCGCCCCGGCCTGGTGGCTGTACGTGCTGCGCACGGCCGACGGGCGCCTGTACACCGGCATCAGTACCGATGTGGAGCGCCGCCTGGCCGAGCATGCCGCCGGTCGCGGTGCCCGTTCGCTGCGTGCCGCCGCGCCGCTGACCCCCGTGTACCGGGTGCGGGTGGGCGAACGCGGGCTGGCGCTGCAGCTGGAATACCGCCTCAAGCGCCTGCCGCGCACGGCCAAGGAGGCGCTGGTCGCCCGGCAGCCGACGCTGGCGTTGCTG
>CAYGQN010000419.1:0-3823 GCA_964351795.1 uncultured Gammaproteobacteria bacterium | reverse complement strand
CGGTGTCCTGGCCGGCGTCATGGAAGCGGCCGCTGATGATCGGCAGGCCGCGCGCACCACTGCCGGCCAGGGAGTCGACGGCGAAGCGGGCGCCACGGTCGAGGCGGTGCGCAGCCGCGGCACACCGATGGTCGTGGTAGCCGCCTATGACAGTGGCGCGCGCTTCGCCGTCGACTCCCTGGCCGGCAGTGGTGCGCGCGGCCTGGCGATGATCAGCGGCCGCTTCAATGACGACGTCCTGGACAGCTTCGGTGCTGCACTGGTGCCGCTCGGCATGCCCGTGCTGGACATCTACGCCGATCGCGACCTCGGCCACGTGCTGCGCTCGGCCCGGCAGCGCCGTGCCGGCGCCAGGCAGGAAGGCGTGGCGTTCGATCAGCGCCGGCTGGACTCCACCGATCATCGCTATACCGGTTACGGCGAGGAACTCGGCGACATATTGCGCGGCTGGCTGGAGCGGCTGCGACGGGGTTGAGCCCCACGCCTCACCGGTCCGCGCAGCGCGTTGCCCGGCGTGCAGGCGTGTTGCCAGCCGGGTCGTCCATAGGCCGAAAACGCAGGCCCTGCACCTTCCGCGAAGCCCGGGGTCAACGCAGGCATCGCAGGCCTGCCGGCAGTGGCCTGACCGTGCCTGCCGGGCTCGCAAAATGCCCGGGCCGGTTCTAGACTCCCGAGCCTGTTCAAGGTCACGCGGGAGTTGCCCATGTCCGACACTGCCGAGGCGCGCTACACCGATGCCGAGCGCCAGGCCATGCCCTACACCACCGCCTGCGCCGGGCTCGATACCGGCCCGGTCGACGTGGCGCCACTCATCAGTCCCGAGCTGTTCGAGGTCGAGCGCGAGCGCATCTTCCGCCGCGCCTGGCTGAAGGTCGGGCGCGTGGAGGAAATTCCCGCGCCGGGCGACTACAAGGTCAAGCAACTCGATGTCGCCAACACCGCCGCGCTGATCGTGCGTGGCCGCGATGGTGAAGTGCGTGCCTTCCACAACATCTGCACGCATCGCGGCAACAAGCTGGTGCAGGAAACCGGCAACGAAACCTGCGGCCAGGCACGGGCGAACACGCTCACCTGCCGCTTCCATGCCTGGAGTTTCTCCACCGACGGCCGGCTGAAGGCCGTGGCCCGCGAGCAGGCCTTCCACGGCCTGGACAAATCCTGCCTCGGGCTGCCGCCGATTCACTGCGACACCTGGGAGGGCTTCATCTTCATCTGCCTGGCCGATGAGCCGGAGTGGACGCTGCGCGAGTACCTCGATGGCATGGCCGATCATTTCGGCGGCTTCCCCTACCACGAAGCCACCGCGGCCTACCGCTATTCCACCGTGCTCAAGTGCAACTGGAAGGTGGCGCTGTATGCCTTCGGCGAGGGCTACCACGTGCCCACCATCCACGCCGCGACGCTGCCCAGCCTGGCGAAGATCCGCCATACCGGCTTTGCGCTGCACGGCGTGCACAGCACCTCGGCGCTGTACGTGGCCGGGCTGGAGAAGGCGCAGCCGACGCCGGTGACCGGCGCGCGGGCCGTAGCGATCGCTGCCCTTGAGCATGCCGCCGAGCGCGCCGACGCGCTGCCGGCGGGCATCAACCCCGAGCGCAGCGCGGATTTCCACTTCGAGTTCCCGGTGTTCTTCCCGAATTTCATCATGCATGTGTGCTCGGGTTACGCCTACCCGGGCATGGCGTACTTCACCCACCAGTTCTGGCCGCTGTCGGTGGACGAGTGCCTGTGGGAAGGCACCAACTATTTCTATGCCCCGCGCACGGCTGCCGAGCGCATCGCCATCGCCCACACCAACGCCCTGCACCGCAATGCCTGGCTCGAGGACACCGGCACCATGGAGGACACGCACGCGGCGCTGAAATCCGGCGTGCTGAAGCAGATGCCGCTGATGGACGAGGAGCTGATGGTGCGCCATGCCCACCAGCAGTGGCACCGCTTCACCGGGGTGCCGGCATGAGTGCGCTGCCGGCGGAGTTCGCGGCTTTGGAACCGTTCGTGCAACGCTGGGCCCTGGCCACCGAGAATGCCCGTTCAGCCCAGCGCTGGGCCGCCACGCCGGCGGATTTCCAGGCCTTCTACGATGCCGGGCTGCCGCTGCTGCCGCAGCTGGTGGCCGTGTTCGAGGGCATCGAGCCGGGCCGGGTGCCGGCCGAGCTGCTGACCCTGTATCACCTCAGCCTCGCACTGGCCGAGGTGGCGCCCCACGTGGAGTTGTACAGCGGCGCCTCGGAGGTGCCGAACAGCTTCGCCGGCTCGCGCTTCGTCGCGGCGCACGGTGAGCGCGCGGACGGCTGAGGGTGACGGCATGCCACTGAGCACCGAGCAGCGTCTCACCCGCCTGGAGGACTACGAGGCCATCAAGGTGGTCATCGCCACGTTTGCCCGCGGCGCCGATGCCGGCTGCGACCCGGCCATCCTGCGGCCCATCTTCACCGACGATGCCGTGTTCGACATCGGCCAGTTCGGCAGCATCACAGGCGGCGACGAGATCGCCCGGCAGATGCACGAGAACGCCGACATCGGCTTCAACTGGACGCTGCACTTCCTGGTCTCGCCCATCATCGAGATCAGCGAGGACGATCTCGACAGCGCCCAGGTGTTCTACTACCTGTGGGAGGCCGCCACCCATCGCCGTCGCGACGGGGTGACCGATGCTTACTGGATAGGCGGCTGGTACGACGCGCGGATGGTCAGGGAAGCCGACCGGCGCTGGCGTATCCGCGAGCTGCAACTCACGCTGAAGCTGCTCTCGCCCTACGGCGAAGGCTGGCGTGACATGCCGGCCTCCTTCGACGATCTCGGCTGAGCGCCGGCGGCGGCCGGCGCGTGCAGCCCGGCGGCGGCGCTAGAGCTGCTTCGCGCGGAAGGTGTCGCAGGCTTCCAGGCGCCCGGATTCCAGGCCCGTGCGGAACCAGCGGATCCGCTGTGCCGAGCTGCCGTGGGTGAAACTCTCCGGCACCACGCGGCCCTGCGCCTCGCGCTGCAGGCGATCATCGCCGATGGCGCTGGCGGCGGTCAGTGCTTCCTCCACGTCGCCCGCTTCCAGGATGGCCTTGCTGCGGTCGGCGTGGTTCGCCCACAGGCCGGCGAAACAATCCGCCTGCAGTTCCTGGCGCACCGACAGCTGGTTGCCCTCCACCTTGCCGAGCCGGCCGCGCGCTTCGTGCACCTTCGCTGAAATGCCAAGCAGCGTCTGCACGTGGTGGCCCACCTCGTGGGCGATGACGTAGGCCTGGGCGAAATCCCCGGGCGCGCCGTAGCGACGCTTCAGATCATCGTAGAAGGACAGGTCTATGTAGACCTTGCGGTCGGCCGGGCAGTAGAACGGCCCCATCGCCGACTGTGCCGCGCCGCAGGCCGAGCGGACCGCGCCGGTGAACAGCACCAGCGACGGCTCCTCGTAACGCCCGCCGCGCTCGGCGAACAGGGCATGCCAGGTATCCTCGGTATCGGCCAGCACCACCGCGACGAACTGCGCCAGCTCGTTGTCCGCCGCGCTTGGCGGTGCCGCGCTCTGCGCACCCGTGCCGACGGTACCGACGCTGTTCAGCACCACCGCCGGGTCGACGCCGAAGTACAGGGCCACCAGGGCCAGGACGATGACGCCAAGGCCGCCGCCGCGCCCGCCAAGGCGCGGGCTACCTGCCGGGCCGCTGCCACGCCGATCCTCGACCCTGTTGCTTGCCCGCCTGCCACGCCAGCGCATGCCAGCCTCCCGCCAATGATGTCCGGCGGCAGTATAGCCGCTGCCCGGCCAGGGCCGGGTCAGCTTGAGGCCGGGCTGCGTCGGCGCAGACCGAGGGCCCCGGCAGCCGCGAAC
>CAYGQN010000418.1:0-3830 GCA_964351795.1 uncultured Gammaproteobacteria bacterium | reverse complement strand
CGATCTGCTCCCGCGCCGACCCCACCGCCACGGCCTGCTGCCGGCGCAGCATCGCGCCGGCGATCTCCGGCGAATACGCCAGGTGCGAGATGCGCGCCTCCAGGATCTCCAGCCCGGCAAAGGCACAGTGGCTGTGGATGCTCTCCACCAGCAGCCGCGCCACGGTATCCAGGTCCCCGCGCAGGGAATCACCGCCGCTGTCGTCACCGTCGTACCAGCGGTCCGAGACCACCTGGCGCACGGCAGACTCGCTCTGCATGGTGACGTATTCCTGGTAGTCCTCCACGTCGAACACGGCCCGGGCCGTGTCCAGCACCCGCCAGACGATGACAGCGGCAACATCGATCGGGTTGCCGGCCCGATCGTTGACCTTCAGCGTTGGCGTGTTGAGGTTGTGGGCCCGCAGCGAAATCTTGTGCTTGCTGTAGAACGGGTTGACCCAGAAGAAGCCGTCGGCCCGCAGCGTTCCGGCATACTTGCCGAAGAACACCATCACGGCCGCCTGGTTGGGCTCGAGAATGACGAAGCCTTTCACCAGGAACACCAGCAGCGGCACCATCAGGATGGACAGCACGGCCGGCTCGCCACGCCCGGCGATAATGGGGCCGATGAATGACCAGGCTGCCCAGCCGGCCAGTGCCAGCCAGACCGGTAATGCCGCCCAGCCCGATACGGCGGACGTGCTGCGCTCTTCGATGCTCCCTGCCATCCCTGCCTGCTCCCGTGGCTCCGTTGACGCCCCTGTAGCGGCCGAACCCCCTTCGCCTTCAGTACCGGCCGGGACGCGACAACTGCCAGGGCACCGCGAGGTCATGCACCACCTGCCATTCCGGCACGCGCAGGGCGGACAACTGGACGATGTCCTCCGGCTGCCCGGCCGCGCGCTGGCTGGGCCGCGCCCCGACCGAGAAGTCGATGCAATAGACATTGCGCCGCGCACCGAGCCATTCATCCGGGCCATGGCCGGCGAACAGGTCCGGCCCGTACTTCCCAGCCAGCGCGGTATCACGGCTGTCGAAGCGACGCCAGAAGTGCCCGATCACCACCGGCACGGCATCCTCGTAGTGGTTCCACCATTTCAGGCGTTCCACCATGCGCCAGCGACCACCGGCCCAGAACGGTTGCCGGGTCTCGCGCTCGCGGCCGGAGGTGAGCACGGTGACCGCGTTCTCGCACTGGTGCTCGCTGTCACGACGGGCGTGCAGCGGGAGGAATGGTGGCTCCACGCTCATGTCCTGCAAATCGACAGTGCCGAGCTCGGCCTGCAACTGCTCACGCCGCGCCGGTGCGGCCCAGCGCGTGACCAGGGCCCGCGCCTGGCGGCGATACAGGGCCAGGGCCCCGGCATCGCGCACGCGGCGGACGGTGGCAATGGCCTCCTGGTGCCAGCACGCATGCACTACCCGAAGGTCCGGGCGTTCGAGCGCCAGCGGCAGCGTGCGCAGGAAGCGCATGAAATGCAGCTTGTCGAAGGCTGTCACCGTGCGCTGCGGATGCTCGGTGGGCTGACGTGGCCGCGTCCACCAGTCGTTGCCGTGCTTGGGCACATCGCGCAGCAGGTTCAACTCGTGATTGCCGAGCACGCACTGGGCACGGCCGGCGCGTACCAGTGCCTCCACCCGCCGCAGCACGGCCGGGCTGTCGGGGCCGCGATCGGTGAGGTCGCCGACGAACACCAGCCGACGGCCGGCCGGGTGCGTGCCGTCCTCGCTGTAACCGAGCCGGGCGAGCAGGCGCTCCAGCGCCGCGGCCTCACCGTGGACGTCACCGACGACATCCACGGGACCGGAGAACATCCGTTCCACGAATTTCATAATCTTGAGACAACCAGGTTGAAGATGATGTTGCCGACGCCGGCGGGAATGGCCGGCGCGGTGGTGGCCCTACTCCGCAGCGGAGTCGGCACCGAACAGGGACTGCTGTTCCGGGATGGGGATCCCGGCATCGGCACAATGCCGCCGAACCAGCCATTCGATGAGGTTGGCAACACTGCGATGCTCGCGTGCCGCGGCGTCCTTCATCGCTGCCTTGAGCTCCGGGGACACCCGCAGATTGAGCGTTGCGTCTTTCTTCGAAGCCATGCCGGATGGGAGACGTGCCAGTTCAAACGCGTTACAATGTACACCAGTCAGACATACATTCACAAGCACGGCGGCCGTGTCCGCGTTGCGGTCGCCGCTGGCCTGCACGGAGGGCTGACATGCGCGATACCTTCAGCATCGGCGACCTGGCCATCCTCCAGAATGCCGTTTTCCATACCGAGTTCGATGGCACGCCCGCTCAGGTGGTGGGGTCCCTGGCGTGGCGAAGCTGCGTGGATCTGACCAGCATGCGCCAGCGCACCCTGCGCTGTTACCAGGTGCGGGCACTCACCGACCCGGAGGGCAACGTGTTCAACGCCGAGCCGCACCAGCTGCGCCGGCCGGCCGGGCCGCAGGCCACGTCCACCCGCGAGCACAGCCTGAGCGTGGACTGAGCCCGGCCATCATCGGCCCGGCAGCCTTTGGCCCGGCACGGCCGGGCACGGCCCGCTTGCGCAGACCTCGGCCTCCAGCGCCCCTGAACCGGGCATACCCGGCCGCCGTTCAGCCGGCAAGTGCCAGCAGGCGACAACGGACGGTTTCGCACTTGTTCACTTGACCCTCCGGGAGCAGACGCGCAGCGTGGCCGCATGATCGGCATGCCGCGTGAGTTTCTTCCGACCCTGCTGCTCGGCTTGTGCATCCCCACCGCCAGCGCGCTGCCGGCATTCGAGGGCGCCGAGGGCTTCGGCAGCGAGACGCCGCATGCGCGCGGCACGCAGGTGTGCCGGGTGACCTCGCTGCTGGACGCCGGCATCGGCAGCGTCCAGGGCGACATCGCCAGCGGGGATTTTCGCTTCTGCCTGGAGCAGGCCCGCACGCGCGGCGGCGCCTACATCATCCCGGTCGTCTCCGGCAGCGTGCGGCTGCGCCGGCATGCCTACCTGCCCTCCAACGTTTACATTGCCGGCCAGGCCTCACCCGGCGGCATCGCCTTCGAGGGACACCCGCTCATTGTCGAGGCGGCACAGGATGTACTCATCCGCCATATCCGTCATCGCGAATCCGTCCGCATGACCGATGCGCTGCGCGTGGAGGGTGCGGACCGCGTGGTGTTCGACCACGTGTCGGTGAGCGGTTTCAAGGACGGCGCCATCGATATCGTCGATGCCCGCGACGTGACGGTGAGCTGGTCGCAGCTGGGGGATGCCCTGGACAGCGGAGACCCGACCGAGCGCTACCACGGCCAGCCCAACCTGATCCGCACCGGCGCCGACCGCATCAGCCTTCACCACAACTACTACACCCACGCCCACACCCGCGTCCCGCTGGTGTATCACTCCGTGAAGGCGCCGGGCTTTCGCATCGGCTTCGTCAACAACGTCATCTACAACTACGGCAAGTATCCCTCGAAGTTCGAAGCCCGCGACGGCCTGGCCCACATCGTCGGCAACATCTGGATCCCGGGCCGCAACACGCACGCCGACACCGCGGACGGGCTCCCGCCCGGGCGCTACGAAACGCTGCCGGACGGCGCGACGCACCACGGCTTCCTGAAGCCGCCGGTCATCGCCGCGAACGGCATGGGGCTTTACCTGCGCGACAACCTGATGCTGGACGGCGTCGGTCACGACGCCTCGAACTTCACCGACCGCCATGGCAAGCAGATCCACATCGGCCGGCCCGGCCCGGTCACTGGCGTGCGAACCCAGGACACCCAGCCCGAGGACCGCATCCTTGCCCGCGGACGCGGCGCCGCCGACGTCCGGCTGCTGGCCACGCCCGCGCCCGGCATGCCTGCGATCACGG
>CAYGQN010000417.1:1260-3849 GCA_964351795.1 uncultured Gammaproteobacteria bacterium | reverse complement strand
CCGCACAGACCACCGCCGAGCCCGCCGGGGACGAGCACCCTGCGCACACTGCCGCCGCACAGGGGGATGTCTGGTTGCGTATCCGGGCCGGACTGCAGATGCCCAGGCCCGTGGACGAACGCGTGGCCACGGAACTGCGCCAGCTGGCCAGACGCGACCGCTTCGTGGAACGCTCGGCCCGGCGCGCCGGCCCCTGGCTGCATTTCATCGTCGAGGAAATCGAACGGCGCGACATGCCCATGGAACTGGCGCTGCTGCCGCTGGTGGAAAGCGGCTTCCGCGCCACTGCCGCGTCGCCGAGCGGCGCCGGCGGCCTGTGGCAGTTCATGCCCGCCACGGCCAGCAATTTCGGCCTCGAACGCAACTGGTGGTACGACGGCCGGCGCGACGTACGGGCCGCCACCCACGCGGCGCTGGATTACCTGCAACTGCTGCATACGCGCTTCGGTGACTGGCTGCTGGCCATCGCGGCCTACAATGCCGGTGAGGGCACGGTCGGCAAGGCCATCGCCCGCAACCGTGACCGCGGCCTGCCCACGGATTTCTGGTCCCTGGAGCTGCCCCGCGAGACCACCCGCTACGTGCCCCGGTTGATCGCGGTGGCACAGATTCTCGCCCACCCGCAACGTTACAACGTGCGCTTCGCCGCCATCGCCAATCGGCCGTTCTTCGAGGTGGTCGATACCGGCGGACAAATCGAACTCGCCCGGGCGCGGGAGCTCGCCGGTATCGAAACGGCGTTGTTCAATGAACTCAATGCCGCCCACCTGCGCTGGGCCAGCGCACCGGAGGGCCCGCATGAGTTGCTCGTCCCTCGCGAACGCGCGGAATCCCTGCGTCAGGCGCTCGCCAGGCTGCCGGCTGACGAGCGCGTTCGCTGGGGGCATCACGATGTCACAAGGGGTGAGACGCTCTCGCACATCGCGGCGCGCTACGACACCAGCGTGGAAGCCATTCGACGCCTGAACAAGCTGCACAACAATCTCATCCGGCCGGGGCAGGCGCTGCTCATCCCCGTGGCCGGGGCCGCAGGGGCGACGCATGACAGCGGGCCGCCAAGGGCGGCCAGGGTAAGCCACCGGGTGCGGGCCGGGGATTCCCTCTGGACGATCGGGCGACGCTACCGGGTGAGTGTCGACGAGCTTGCGCGCTGGAACGCCATCGCCGTGGATGCGACCCTGCGCCCGGGCCAGTTGCTGCGCGTGCACAGCGCTGATACCGGGCGCGGCCTCGCCGACGACGGCGACGGCGCCGGCGATGCGGCCGGCCGACCCTACGTGGTCAGGGCGGGTGACTCCCTGTGGGCCATCGCCAGGCGTCATGGCCTGACGGTGCGCGCGCTGCGCCAGCTCAACAATCTGCCGGGCAATGCCGTCCTGCGACCCGGCCAGCGGCTGCGCCTGCCGGCCGCGCGGGCGGACATCTAGCCCGGCCGCTTGGTCAGCAAGGTCCGGCGCGGGCTATCATAGCCGGCTGTTCCCACGCGGCCGGCGTCCAACGCCGATAACAATCAATGCTGATGCAGGTGCTCAAGCTGCCGGTCCGATGGCTGGTCAGCCTGTTGTTCCGGGTCCGGGTCATTGGCCTGGAGCACTACCATGCCGCCGGCGAGCGGGTGCTCATCGTCGCCAACCACGTGTCGCTGCTGGACGGCATCCTCATCTACCTGTACTTCCCCGAGCGCCCCACCTTCGCCATCAACACCCTGATGGCCAGGAAAGCCGCCTTCCAGCCCTTCCTGTGGTTCGTGGATCTCTTCGCGCTGGACCCGACCAACCCGCTGTCGCTGAAGTCCATCATTCATCACCTGCGCAACGGCAACAAGGCGGTCATCTTCCCGGAGGGCCGTATCACCGTCACCGGCTCGCCCATGAAGGTGTACGACGGGCCGGGCATGATCGCCGACCATGCCGATGCGACCATCCTGCCGGTGGGCATCGAAGGCGCCCAGTACAGCCGCTTCTCCTACCTGAAGGGCAAGATGCGGATCCGCTGGTTCCCGCGGATCACCCTGCGGTTTCTGCCGCCGGAGAAGCTCGACCTGCCCGCCGGGCTGCACGGCACCGCACGCCGCCGTGCCGCGGCCGCGCGCATGGGCGACATCATGGAGCGCATCGCCTTCGCCAACTGCAACTTCGACACCACGGTCATCAACGGGGTTGTGGAGGCCATGGAACGGCACGGCCCGGGCCAGCTGATCGTCGAGGACACCAGCCGCCAGCCACTCAGTTACCGCCAACTGATAACCCGCGCGTTCATCCTCGGCAGTGTGATCGCCCGCGACACACGCCGGGGCGAACGCGTCGGCCTGCTGCTGCCGAACGTCTCGGCCACGCTGGTTGCCCTGCTCGCCTGCCACACCCGCGGCCGGGTGCCGGCGATGCTCAATTTCACCGCCGGCCCGCAAGGCCTGGTCACCGCCTGCGAAACCGCTTCCATCCGCACCGTGTACACCTCGCGCAGGTTCATCGAGGAGGGCGGCTTCACGCAGGTGGCCGAGACGCTCGCGGGCGTGGTTCGACTGGTCTACCTGGAGGACCTGCGAACGCGGGTTTCGGCGGCGCGGAAACTGGGTGGCCTGCTCGCGGG